>DWUX01000207.1 GCA_019120545.1 Candidatus Blautia stercoripullorum
GACTTTCAAATAAAATCTCTCGATTTTGTAACAATTCAGAAGAAGTAACAAAACTGCAACAATTTTCCCGTAAAATGAGAGAATATTGAAATATGGAAAGGCTATGATAAATGAAAGAAAGAAATAAGGAGTGAAGAATTATGAAGAAGATCATGACAAAAACAGCAGCTGTTTTATCAGGAATACTTATGCTTTTCGCCGCAGTAAGCGCAGGCCCGGGACTGGCGGAAGCGGCAGCGGATCTGCTGGGATATATGATCTATTTGGGAGTGTTTGCGGCTCCGGTGTGGTATTTCTATACCAAAAAGAAAGAGGACGAAGCATAGGATCTGTGCTATACTGAGAGAAACCGTATACTAGCAGGAGAAAGGAGCTGCCCATGAGGATCATAATAGCAGACACAGAAGAGACAGTCATAGAAGAGATTATCAGGGTGCTGGAAAACAGCAAAGTAGAATATAAACTTGAAGGCACCACAGATAACAGTAAAGAGGGATATGAGCTGATAAAGGCGGTCCGTCCGGATCTTGTGATCATGGATGTAAGACTGGAAGAATCAGATGGACTGGCTATGATGAAGAAACTCCGGGCGGAAGGCATCACTTCCAAATTGATCATTCTGACAGAAGATACAGATTTTAATACTGCAAGAGAAGCCATTGAAACAGGAACCGACAGTTATCTTTTGAAACCCATAGAAGCCGCACTGCTGGAGAAGGAACTTCTGAAGATCAACGGGAGACTGGCAGAGGAGAAAGCTGTTACATCAGTATTTACAGTAGAAAATATTTTCCGGGGATGCCTAAACGGACAGCTTCATCCGGACAGCAGATTCCACAGAGTGACCCGGGCGGTCTATGGTTTTACCCTGGAAGAGCCGGCTGCTGTATTTGCAGTGTGGCTTGGAGACGGATATAGAAAACAGCGCAGAAATGTCTGCAGGCTGCTGGAAGAGAAAGGAAAAAATTCCCTGGCTATGGTCTGTGTACTGCCTGTTGACGTATGGCAGGTGGTTACAGCTGTGATCTACCGCCTTAATGAAGAGCAGGAAAAGATTTTTTCTATTTTTCAGGACCAGGTAGTGCCGGCTTTGTGCGGGGATATAGAGGAGGAGTTAGTGTGTTTCTGGGCAGAAATGGAAAAGGGAAGCCAGCTGCCGGAAAAAATGAGAGAAATCCAGGAGATACGGGATTGGAATCTGCTCTATGACAGAGGAGATCTTATCCGGATCAGTCAGATAAAGGAAAAAGCACCTCTCCCCCTGCGGTATCCTGCAGAGCTGGAACAGAGAGTAAAGAGGGCGGTTCTGGGTGAAGATGGAGAAGACATGAAAAGATGTTATTACCGGGTATATGACCTGCTGAGAAGACAGCCTCACTTTCCCAAAGATATGAAAGAATGTCTTATCCGTTTTAATATGGCAGTCATAAATGTGTATAAGACACGCAATGAAATAGAATCCGAGCTCAAGATCCAGGCCTGTATGCAGAAGATCGGTGAGGCTATGAGCTGGGGGCAGATCCGGACTGCCATGGAAGAGTTCCTGAGTCTTTTGAATTTTAAGGCTTTTTCAGAAGAAAAAGATAAGGCGTTCAGTCCCCTGATCCGCAGAGCTGTCCAGATGGTGAGAAAATACTACGATCAGGGGCTGACATTGGAAGAAACTGCAGAGCGGCTTTTTGTATCGGAAGAGTATCTCAGTTCCCAGTTTAAAAAGGAAACGGGGGCAGGATTTACAGAGACTGTACGGCATTACCGGATCCAGCGGATCAAGGGACTGCTTTTAAATACCCAGCTGAAGCTGAATCAGATCGCAGAGTTGACCGGATACACAGATCCTAAATATATGAGCCGCGTATTTAAAGAAGAAGTAGGGGTCCTGCCTTCGGAGTACAGGAAGTCTCTAAATTAAAAATCTCAACCTATTAAAAAAATTTCACCCTTGTCATACTGGAAAATTGTGGTACGATACCTATGACCTGGAAAGCCTGTCTCTATACAGGGATGGGAGCACAGTATGATTAAGAAAGAGGTGAGATGAATAATGAGCGAAATGAAACTTACGTTCAAAACTCCGGAAGAGATTTATGAATTTGTAAATACAGTATCTAAGTATGAATTTGACGTTGATGTCAGAAGAGGAAGAGTAGTTGTAGACGCAAAATCTTTGCTTGGTATTATGCATCTTGGACTCAACAGCATACTGGATCTGAAGATCCATTCAGGAGACTGCGAAGAACTGCAAAGAAAACTTGTAAAATATGGAGCATAAAGAATACCGCTTTTTCTGAGAAGAAAAGGCGGTAATTTTTACGAAAAAATGTAACCATTGACATTACAACCTGCTTCAGGTAAAATGAGAACCGGAAGGAGACGGAGAAAATGCAGATTTCAAGCAGATTTACCATTGCCATACATATGCTGACCTGTATGGAGACATTTAAAGATAAATATAAGATAACCAGTGATTTCCTGGCCTCCAGCATCAATGTAAATCCGGTCATTATCCGACGGATCCTGTCTCAGCTGAAAGAAGCAGGACTTATCGAGGTGAAGCGGGGAACCGGCGGCGCCGGTATTATAAAACCACTGGAAGAGATCACATTTTTTGATGTATATCGTGCTGTAGAATGTATTGAGGAGAATACCTTGTTCCATTTCCATGAAAATCCCAATCCTGCCTGTCCGGTTGGAAGAAACAGCCATAATATCCTGGACGACAAGCTTCTCAAAGTGCAGGAAGCCATGGAACAGGAGCTGAAATCCATTACTATGGCAGATGTGATCAGAGATCTGGGAAATGTTCTTGGAAATGAAGTGTAGGCATCGCAGTTGGGGGCTTTTATCCCCAACATCAATTTGCAATATGAAATTAAAAAGACCTGAGTAAATGGCCGGGCAAAGAGAGCTGTTTATACAGGTCTTTCTTTAGAAATATGGAAGGGCAGCGAGATCTGTTCTCATAAACATTTATCTTTTAAGTTTTACCAGATATTCCCTGGTTCCTTCCTCCAGTGTCCGTTCTTCTGTCCGGCGGAAGCCATGCTTTTCGTAGAACCGGAGAGCTCCGGTATTCTTCTCCAAAGCCCATAGGAAATTACTTTGCTTTTCCCTTACTGCAAAGGAGATCAAAGCGGCTCCGATCCCCATATTTTGGAAAAAAGTGTCTACATAAAGTTTCTGGATTTCCCGGCCGGAAAGCTGGATAAAACCCCGGATGACTCCATCGTCAAAAACGAAAGTGTTCTGCAATCTTTCTTTATCCTGGAGATATTCATGGGCCAGAGATATGACCTGAAGCTCTCCAAAAGAATAGCCTTCATCTTTAAAAATCGGGAAAAAATTTGTACGATTGTTATAAACCAGGATTTCTGCAATCCTGGATACATCCTTTTCCTGTGCCTGTCTGATATTCATAGCAGTCCTTTCTATTGTCGGATTAATATTTTTTACTCTTGTTCCTATCTCAGAGAGAAACAGCCATCACATAGTCTTCTTCCCGATCCAGATAAACTTTAAAGCCTGCTCTGCGGTAAAGATTTACGGCTTGATTGGCCTTCTGGACGGAAAGAGAAACTCTGGAATAGCCCTGAGCTTTTAAAAATGCCAGCAGTTCCTGAAGAAGGGCCGTACCTATCCCCATGCCTCTGTATTCTTTATATAAGGCGATGGCAAGGGAAGGCGTCTCGTCATCAATGTGTCCGTAATCTTCCATGATCCGAACCCAGGCAGCCCCTACAATTTTTCCATCTGCTTCTGCGGCAAAAGCTGCGTCATGCTCAGAAGAACCGAAATCAGCAATATACATTTGCATTTCCGGAGTCTGGAGAATGGATCGGGGAAAGGGCGGTTTTCCCTGGGGAACAAAAAGGGATTCATACAAAAAATCTTCCAGTAATGGATATTCTTCTTCGGTCATTTTTTGTATTTTATACTGCATATTTTCAACTCCTTTTATTTGTCATAATAAAATTCCGTCCATCTGCCCTTGTAGGAGTAACAAGGCATAAATGGATGCTTTTCACCCTCCAGTTCTCCCCGTCTCAGTGCCTCTGCGTCCAGCAGATTTTTTTCAATAAAACTGGGATCAATAGGGTATTCATGATGGCAGGGAAGAATAGTTTCTATTTTATCCTGAAGGCCCAGAAGTTTTTTCTGGCTTTTTATATACAGGTCCAGATTCCGGTGCTCTCCAAACATATAAATGGGACCTGCTTTCTGTACAGAATCCCCAGGAAGAAGCAGTTTTTTCTCCCAGTCAACAAAGGCTGTACTGCCGTAGGTATGGCCGGGGATTTCAATGGTTTCCAAAGTATAGCCTCCGCATTTAAAGACATCTCCTTCCTTCAGAGGCTCCAGCTGGATGCCTTCTGAAATTAAGGGCCAGTCTCCTTTATGTAAATAACATTTTCCAAAATCTTTCAGCCCTCCTGCGTGGTCTGGATCCCCATGGGTCATGATCACTTTCACGGGAAACTGGGTTATGTTTTTTACAGTATGGCACACATTACTGTCTTTAAAACCTGTATCGATCAGCAACGCCTCATCCTTACCAAGGATCAGGAACTGACGGACCCGGCTGTCATCTAAAATATAAAAATTTTCTGCAAATAATTGTATATCTATCATTTCTTATCACCGCCATTACATATTCATAGAAAGATCAATCCGGAATCCAAAGCTTTCTGCCAGAGTCTTTAACTTTTTGAGAGATTTTTTCTGACAGAGGAACATTACATAAGAATCACTGTTGATGTCGAAAGCAGCTATTACATAGCCGGATTTTTCCCATTTTTTGTCCAGAATTTCGCACCACTGAGGAATGGATTCCCGGGGCTGAAACCAGTTTTCTTCGATTTCAAGAGAGTGCCGTTTAACATTTTTAAGATCAGAGACTGCCCAAAGAAAGCCGGATAATTCTTCACTCCAGTCACATTCACAGGCAAATTGATTATGAATCAGCAGGTCTATGCACCCGATCCACTGAAGAGCGGCCGGGGAATTCCTGAAAGAAATTCCTCTGGCTTCATAATCCTCACGATGCTTTTGGTAGTATTTTTCCGTGTTTTTAATACATTTTCTGGCGGAATCCAGGACTTCCGGATTGCTTGAACTTACAATCCTTACAATTTCTAAAAGAGGGTGATGGTAATGTGGTTCTTCCTGAGTATCTGGATTTCTTTTCCCCTGTCTGCCGTAAAAAAATCCCATATGATTTCCCTCCTGCCTGGTTTTTATATCAATTTTTCTAATTCTTCAGCCAGCTTGCTTTTTAGTTCAGTCAGTTCTTCTGCTGTGGGTCGGTTTCCATCCGCATACATTTGCTCCATGGGATACCACCATACCGGACCTTTTCCTTGATTTCCAAAATCTCCTAAATCCCCGGAAACCCTGGGAAATAAATGCCAGTGAAGATGAGTATCGCCGTTTCCCAGCAGCTCATAATTCATTTTCTCAGCGCCGAAAGCTTTAGCAGCAGCTTCTGCCACAAGGGACATTTCTTCAAGAAAAGCAAGTTTTCTGTCAGGCTCTAAATCAAAAAGTTCTGTTTTATGTTCTTTGCAGAGAAAAAGTGTGTAGCCTTTAAAATGCTGATGGTCCCCAAGTACCACATAACCGGTTTTCAGCTCCCGGACAAAATAGGGATTTGTTCCTTCTTTGATCATTTTGATCCTTTCGCATATCAGACACATAGATAACCTCCTGAATCTTGTATTTTTATTCTATTGTAAGAGCATATTTATATTCCATCCGTTCTTCTGAGGAAGATCTGTTTTTTCTGCCGGATCTGCACAGGACTCTGGACATCCCCAGTTTTTCCATAAGAGAATAAGAAGGGATATTTTCACTGTCGCAGTAGGCGATAAATTTCTTGATCCCGAGATTTGGGGAAGCATAATCTATCAAAGCCTGTGCAGCCTCGAAGGTATACCCATGTCCCCAATATCGTTTGTTCAGGATCCATCCCAACTCTCCTTCGGTCCTATCCTCGTTTAGATAGAGACAAACGGAACCTATATGGGCCCCTTCTGTGAGAATGGCAAATTCGTAAAATTCAGGAAATTCCTTCTGCCATTCTGCCTCTGCTTTTTTTAGAAATTCTTGAGTTTCTTCTATACTTTCTTCCGGAAGATCCAGCATGAATTTTGTGTTTTCCAGGTCGCCGCTGTAAACAAAAGCGCTTTTTACATACTGAGGCCCCAGGGGGGAAAGAAGGAGCCGTTCCGTTCTTATTTCTGCGGGCAACGAGCCAAGCGGACATGCCTGCATATCCATTTGGCGACTGCCGCAAGGGTCTTTGATTTTCATAATAAAAATTCCTTTTGATTCATATATTTATAGACATTAAAGCTCTGTAACGGAGAGCTTCCGGGAGATCTCCCGGGGAGCTAACGGCTTGGCCGGATAGCCTACAACTGCCGCAGAGAGTATTTCATATCCCTGGGGAAGACAGAGCTTTTTCATAACTTCTTCGTTTTTCCGAAGCTTTTTCAGACAGCCCCAGATATAGGTGCTTCCCAGTCCAAGAGCAGTGGCCTCAAGCAGGATATTTTCAATGATACATCCGGTATTACAGTATTCAATATGATCTTCCGAAATGTCTGTAGCAGAGACAAAAATCATTGCCTGAGCTCCATATAAAGCATCGATTTTCTGCCCTGTTTTCCTGGAAGTAAGCATACAGGCATTCCGGATTTCTTCCATAAGAACAGGATCCTTTACCAGAGTCAGATGAGTAGTTTTGTCATCCCCGGCGGCCAGGGGCGCTGTCTGAGCTGCCTGGAGTATTTTCTCAAGATCGGAATCAGAAACTTT
>DWUX01000208.1 GCA_019120545.1 Candidatus Blautia stercoripullorum
ACCATATTATCATTATAGAGTTTTTGTGTCAATATTTTTCCTTTTCCTCTGTTAAAGCGGCACATATATGCTACTTATTATAGCAGAATCATATTTTATTGTATAGTAAAAAACTGAGAGACAGGATCTCCTGCCTCTCAGACACAGAATTCTATGATAATTTTAAACCGGTTCTTTCTATATATCTAACGCCGCATGATATCCCCAGTATACTGCGTTGATGATGGTAGATACCTTTGACGCGTCTCCGATCACAGCCACATAAGGAGCTGCGTCTCTCAGCTCTTCTACCATATCTGTTCTGGAACGCTGTCCCAGAGCACAGATCACTGTAGTACCTGGAACAAGATGTTCCTTCCCTTCTTTATCTTCGCAGAGGATACCCTGGTCTGTCACCTGTTTGCCTTTATATCCGGTATGAACAGTTACATATTTATCAATCTCCGCCATAAGAAGAGGACGATGTCTTACATTGGCGTCAGGGGCCAGCTGATCCCGCATCTCTACCAGATGGACCTCTTTTCCTTCCATTCCCAGATGAACGGCGCACTCACAGCCTGCCAGGCCTCCGCCGAATACCACCACTTTATCTGTGACCTTGTCTTTCTCCAGATAATAATTGTTCACGATCACTACATTCTCACCGTCAAGACCGGGGATCGGGGGCACAAGGGGTCTGGATCCCACTGCAATGATCAGGGCGTCCGCCCCTTCTTTTTCCGCATACTCTCTGGTCACCTCTGTATTCAGGCGGATCTCCACTCCGGCCTCTCTTGCAAAGAGGGCATAGGTCTGAGCCAGATCATACATTTCTTTTTTGAAAGGGATGGCCTGTTCACTTTTTAAAATTCCTCCCAGAGCATTTTCTTTCTCACAGAGGATTACCTTGTGTCCTCTTCTGGCCGCTGTCCAGGCTGCATAAAGACCTCCGGGGCCTCCTCCTGCCACAAGCACTTTTTTCTTCACCGGCGCAGGCTGTATCTCCACACCGTCCAGCTCCCGGCCGATCAGCGGGTTCACCGTACATCTTCTTGTAGAAGTAGCCGCTCTTTCAGCCATGCAGGTAAAGCATCGCAGACAATGTACGATCTCCTGATCCCTGTTTTCCGTTACTTTTCTGGGCAGATAAGGATCGGCCAGAAGGGCTCTTGCCATATATACGATATCCGCCTGTCCGTCGGCGATGATCTTTTCCATCTGTTCCGGGCTGTTCAGGGCTCCGATGGTAGCCACCGGCACAGACACATGTTTCTTGATCTCTGCTGCCAGATAAACATTACATCCGTGCTCTTTAAACATAGAAGGATGGGTATCACCGAATCCTCTCTGGTAAGTTCCTGCAGACACATGGAGAAGATCTATGTAAGGCTCGATCTGCTTTGCGATCTCCACTCCCCCGGACAGATCATATCCTCCCTCAAAAAGTTCGGAACCGCTCATCCGGAACTCAATAGGGAATTTGTCTCCCACTGCCTGACGCACAGACTTCAGCACCTCTATGGCAAACCGGCACCGGTTCTCCAGACTGCCTCCATATTCATCTGTACGCTTATTAAAATAAGGGGAGAGGAACTGATTGATCAGCCAGCCGTGGCCTCCATGGATCATCAGCATTTCAAATCCCGCCCTTTTTGCCAGAGCCGCTGTTTTGCCGTAGGCCTCCACGATCTCCCGGATCAGTTCTTTTGTAAGGGCTTTTACCGGAACGCCGTCAGGCCTTACTGTGTCAGAGGGTCCCCACTGGTTCATGGAATACTGCCTGTTTTTATCGGTCATATAAGTTCCCGCATACATGCCGGAATGAGACAGTTCCAGACTGGGGATGGCTCCATGACGGCGGATAGCATCTGCCGTATAAGTAGCAGCCGCCAGGGAATTCAGAATAGAGGTATCCAAATGATACGCATGGGAACCATCGGTCTTGGGGTGTACCATACACTCGCTTACCGTCACCGCCCCTGCGCCTCCTTTTGCCCGAAGTTCATAAAAAGCCGTGGATTTTGGTCCGATACATCCGTCATTAGTAATATCCGTTCCTCCCATGGGCGCGGAAAACATACGGTTGCGGAATGTTACATTTCCTATCGTAATCGGCTTTGTTAAATTTGGATACTTTCTCTCCATTCTTTTTTCCTCCTTTTTCACTTTTCCACTTTATTTTTTCTCATACAAAAAACGCTCCGGAAGACTTACATGGAAATCTCTGGCCAGATCCCGGAAATTCTGAGGAGTAATGGTCTGAAGCTTATCCGGACGCATAGAAAGAACCTTCACCAGTATTTCGGCAGCCTTTTCCACTGTGTGCATAAGTCCGAAAGTCAGATCAAAATCTTCTCCCGAGCAGAACATACCGTGATGAGCCCAAATAGCGGCGTCATATTGTCTCATCAGTCTGCTGGTCTCCACAGCAATATCCCTGCCTCCCGGCACCATCCAGCCCACAACGCCGATACCGTCCGGAAAGACCACAGGGCATTCCGTTGCCATCTCCCACAGTTCTCTGGTAAATACCTCATCCTTCAGCGGAAGGACAAAGGTAAGGGCGATCACATTGGGCGTATGGGCATGATAGATCACTCTGTGAAGACCCTGGGACACCTCTTTTTTCACCTCGTGGTTCATCAGGTGGCTGGGGAGCTCGCTGGTAGGCCTGCCGCCGTTTACCAGACCCCAGCAGATCCGGTACTTCTCCCCTTTTTCATCGATCTCGATAATTGCTGTAGAGTCCTCGGGATCCAGGATCACATTCCGGAAATATTTTCCGCTTCCTGTCACCATAAAGAACTCCCCTGCAAGTCCCGGAACAGAGGTACCGATCTCCCTCCACTCCCTTGTCCTGTTAAGGCAAGGCAGCACTTCCTCCAGTTCCTCTTTCTTTATGCGATAGGTGAGATTTCCTCCGTTTCTTTCATGCCAGCCCATATTCCAGCCGTCATTGCACAATTTTATAAATCCCTGAGCAAATTTTGTATCTAATATATTCATTCTAACACTCCTCGCTTCTTTTCTCAATACTTACCCATCCCGTGGCTCTTTACTTCCTTGCGCCAAGAACCTGGGCTTCATAGGTCTTCACTGCCTCATACCAGTCCTCTCCCACAGGTTTACCTTCTGTTTCGCAGAAATAATCCCATACATCTCCGAAAGGATAGGTCTTCATCTCTTCCTGGAGCATCATAACCTCTGTAAGACGTCCTTCCTCCTGGAGGCCGTCCAGTTTTTCATTCGGGGTCAGCAGGGCATAGAGAAGGGCTTTCCTAAAGCTTCGCATACCTACTGTCCAGGCAGCGATCCGGTTTATGCTGGCGTCAAAGAAATCCAGGCCGATCATCACCCGGTCCAGAGCTTTATTTCTCACGATTTCTTTGGCGATCTCTCTTGTCTCGTCATCAAAGAGCACTACATGATCGGAGTCCCATCTCACAGGTCTGGTGACATGGAGGGCGATCTTGTCAAAGAAAAGGAGCATGGCAGATATCTTGTCAGACACTACCTCTGTGGGATGATAATGACCATTGTCCATCAAAGGGAGGATGCCCCGGCTTGCCGCATAATTAATGGTAAACTCTAAAGATCCTACGGTATAGGATTCCATGCTGATGCCGAATACTTTGGACTCCAGGCAGACAAGGACTTTTTCCTTTACCGGAAGTTTAAAGAAAAATACGGAAAGACTCCAAAGACCTTCCGCCAATGACAGATATTAACTACCGACATTCCTATAGATTAAAGACTTCTAATAAACAAAGCGGGAGCTGCCCCAGGAATATCATGAGCAGCTCCCGCTATTTATATCTCTATTTTATTGACCGATATACACCACCCCTGTATTTTTCATTGCTTCCGATATGTTGTAAGTACTGCCTTCCTCCTGCAGATCCAGATACATATCTCCCAGATCACTTTCATTTACGATCCAGGCCATTTCAATCTGTATACTCTCTCCTGGTTTTAAAGATGAAATATAATTTCCTCCGTTTCCATATTCTTCTTTCACGCTGAAATATCTCATCTCGCCTATTCCGGCAGCACCGTCGCCTTCCACAAAGTCATATCCGTTGCCGGATTTTTCTTCCGGATCATAAATCCGGTATTTCCCATTCTGATGATCCAGCAGTACAAGATTGCCCAAGTACAGTATATGGTCAAGTTCTGAATCTGTCTCATTAGTGTAGGTAACAGTTGTATACACCAGCTTTTGTTTTACGCTTTCCCTTTTTACGATCTGATCCAGGGTGCTGACCCCGTCACCGCTCTTAATATAGGACAGATGATTATTTACAAGTTTCCCTTGGGAATCCACCGCCTTCGTCCATTCCTCAGGGATCTCTTTTCCCTCAAGGAGTTTCAGGTCATCTGCAGTCTGTACAGAATCCACAGTAACGGCAATGGGATCCGCCATAAAAGAATTACCCTCTGTGTCTTCTGCCAAAGCTGTGATATGGAATTTCTCCCCGGTCTTATATACCGGCAGGTTCTCCTCTTCCACTTCCTTGCAGATTTCTTCTCCCTCATCGTATACTTCCGGAGATACATACTCGCTCCAGGTATACAGGCCTCCGGTCTCCACCATAGTATCCTTTTCTGCCACCGTCAGATTTTCCGCAAATTTCACAGCTTCCTCTTTCGAAACGTCATCCCCTATATAAAGGATCACCACCCGGTATTCTTCCGGGCAGAGGAGATAGATCCTCTGGTCAAAGGAAGCGTCTTCTGTCAGGTTCTGATACCGTAGATAAACTCCGCTGTATTTTCCAAAAACCCGTTCTTCGCTTTCTACAACGCCTGTATCCACCAGTACAGCCTCCAGGTCCTCTTTGTCCATAAGTACAGATGAAATAGTAAATCCCCCGTTATAAGGATTTTCGCTATAGGTCAAATGGCTCTCATCTGACCACTCCATTCCTTCAGGTATATAGTCCGCCTGAATCTCGATATCATGGATCTTTTCCGGAAGGCTGATCTCCTCCTGCTCTTTCTCAGTCTCAATACCGACCGAAGTGCTGTATTTTCCTGTTTTTTCCAGATACATATGGTACAGCCGGCTGCCTGCATATACTGCCGTGGATACTGCCAGCGCACAGACAACTGCCGCTGCCGCAGTTTTTCCCATATGCAAAATTCTCTTCCTTTCTGAGATATGTAAAACCTTATCGTCTTTTATCTGTCTTTCCACTTCCTCCCGGATCATTTCATGAATAAAGTCAGGAGTCCTGGGCATATCTTTCTTTAAATCTTCTAATTTCATACAATTACCTCCTTGAGATCCACTTCCGCTTTCAATTTTTTTCGGGCTCTGGCGAGCCGCTTTTGGACAGCTCCTTCTGATATTTCCAGTATCTGAGCGATCTCCTTAACGCTGAACTCTTCCATGTAATACAGGATCACCGGGATCCGCAGTTCTTCTTTCAGGGTGTTTACCGCTCTGTATAATTCTGAATAATCTTGTTCTTCTGTATACATTTCCGGCTCCTGTTCTATCTCTGCCACAGGGATGTGATACCTTTCTTTTCTGAAAAGGTTATAGCATTCGTTGATCAGGATCCGCATCAGCCAGGTTTTGGCATATTCATCTTTTTTCAATGTATGGATTTTTGAAAAGGCCTTTACAATGGCCTCCTGGATAGCGTCCCCGCAATCCTGATCATCTGCCAGAATCGTTCTCGCTGTCGCATATAGCTGAGCTTCTGATGAAAGGATCAGGTCCCCAAGCTGCTCTTTAGTCAAAATAACGCCACCTTTCCATGCCGGCCGGCATTTTTGTTTTACATAGATTAGACGGTTGACATACAAAAATATCCCTTTTTTGCGAATATTTTATTCCAGAAAATCTTGCCCGTAAAGACATACAAAATAATTACAAAAAGAACAATATCCCGATATAAAAATCTTAATGCTCCTGTTATACTGGCCTCATGAAAAGACAGAAGGAACTGCCGCAGAGAGAACAGTTCCTTACAGAGGAGGTTTTAAACGCTATGTCGTCAAATGTTTTCTATGGAATAGGGGAGCCTTTGATACAAAGAGAAGAGGACACTCATGTTCCGGCAGAAGCCTATCTGGATCTGGTAAAGGCTCTGGGCTGCGGAGCCTACCGGTCCTGGATGCATCTCACAGAAGTTCTGAAAGATCCTTCCACCCCCGACCCGGAAGCTGTCAGCGCCCATACAAGACTCCCTGGCTGGGCAGTGATCTTCCGGATTATCTGCCTCCTATGTACGGGATTGCCTGGACCCTGGACAAGGTTTATTCCCGGATCAAATCCGGAAAGTTCTGGTCAGATAACACAGACGATTACTTTGATATGGTGGCATGGCATTCCTATCAGATGAGTACAGATTCTTCTCTCCAGGGCGGTGATCTCTTCCTTCAGATCCGTGAACCGGATAATCTGTGGAAAGACTACAACGACGCAGCCTACCGAGTGATGTGCAAATACGGAGACGGGCACAAACAGGTGCTCCTCACAGAAGTTGGATTTACAGACTGCGGAGATGAACGGCGGGAGGAAGTCCAGGCCGGCTATACGAAAAAGATCCTAGAGATTGCGGCCTCTCTTCCCTATGTGAGGACCATCTATAATTTCCGTCTTCTGGAAGAAACGGGAATGCTTAAGAAGGAAGGAATCGATAAAAATCAGATCGGCGGTCTTCCTGAAGTTTACTTTGGATTTTTTGAAGAACCGGACAGAGAATGCCGCCCTAGGAAGAAAGCCTTTGTACTGCAGAAAGCGGCCGGAGGACAGGAAGATCTTACGGAAGCCGGAAAACGTGTCTCCCGTCAAATGAAAGGGGTTATAAAATGAAGGATTACATAGTATCTACAAAAAGCGGGAAGGTCCGGGGATATGAAAGAAATGGCGTCCTGGAATATCTGGGAATCCCCTTTGCCCAGCCCCCGAAAGGAGAACTTCGCTTTAAGCGTGCCCGGACAGCCGCTCCCTGAGAAGGAATCCTGGACGCAAAGGAATACGGTCCGGTGCCTGTTCAGCTTAACGATGGAGTGATCCAGGGAGATGAGGACTGTCTCACCATAAATATACAGCGTCCTGTGGACGGAGAGAAACTTCCGGCGTTTGTCTGGATATACGGAGGCGGCTACAACATCGGCCGGGCCTCTGACGGCCTCTATAACGGGGCCGTCTTTGCCAGAGAAGGGATCCTTTTCGTATCCTTTCAATATCGCCTGAACGTTCTGGGCTTTTATGACTTCACTACCTATCCGGGATGTGAGGATTTTGAAAGCAACTGCGGACTGTCAGACCAGATACTGGCACTTCAGTGGATCCATGAGAATATTGCCGCATTTGGAGGGGATCCTGACCGGATCACCATTGCCGGAGAATCTGCCGGCGGCGCCTCTGTAGTCAATCTGATGGCAGCTCCCAAAGCAAAAGGATTATTCAGCCAGGCCATTGCCCAGAGTGCTCTTCCCAACTGCGTCATGGGCCACCAGACGGCAAGGCGGAACATTGATATCTTTCTGGAAAAAATGGGCTGGACCCAGGAAGATCTTCCAAAGCTGAAAGCCATTGACCCTTACGAACTGCAAAAGGCCCATGCCGCTATGAACGATGTGCAGCAGTACCGGAATCCGGGGCTGTTCCAGCCTTGTCCTGTTCAGGATGACCTGCTCCCTGTGCGTCCTATCGACGCTATCCGCCGGGGAAGCGCCAAAGGCGTAAAGCTGATCATCGGCACAAATCTCAACGAAGGCACCATGTTTGTCCATCCTGAAAAAACCGGACTACCTGATGACCCAGAACACCTATGACCGGGGCATTCTGGGAAATATGAACATGATCTTCCAGACACTGGCAAACATTACCATGAATACCTTCTTCATTTCCTGGCTGAATTTCTTCGGAGAAGGGGATATGTATGACCAGCAGGCCTGGACAAAAACCTTTATTGTGGTCGGTCTGATCGTAATCGCAGCAAGTGTTCTCTGCTTCCTTGGCACAAAGGAACGTACTGCAGTTTCTGTTCAGCAGACAGAGGATAAAAAAGACAGTGTTTCTCCTCTTGTGGCAGTAAAAGCCCTGTTTAAGAATAAATATTGGGTTATCATGACCATCTGTATGTTCCTGATCTTCTTTGTCATTGTTATGTACTCTGTGGCTGCCGCCTATTATGCACAGTATGTACTGGGAGATATTGACTATTACGGGCCTATCAACAATGCCCTTTCCATTTCCCAGTTTGTGATCATGTTCCTGACCCCTGCTTTCATGAAAAAATTCGGAAAGCATAGGATCTATCAGGTAGGGTTGTTCGCTATTATTATCGGTTTTGCCGGTACGGGGCTCTGCGGTACAAATCTGCCTCTGCTGATCCTTTTTAACATCATTAAAGGTATCGGTCTGGGCGCTTCCGGAGGAATGGCTTTCGGCATGGTTTCTGACACCATTGAGTACGGAGAGTGGAAAAGCGGCGTAGTAACGGTAGGTATGGGCAATGCAGGAGTAAGCGCCGCCCAGAAACTGGGACTCGGCCTGGGACAGGCTGTCCTTGGCTGGGTTCTGGCAGGTTCCGGCTTTAATTCCGCTGAAGCAGTCCAGTCTGCCGCAGCCCAGAGCGCTATCAGCTTCTGCTACAACTGGATCCCGGTGATCTGCGTGGCCCTGTGCATCATTCTGATGTTCTTCTATCGTCTGGATAAAGAAATGCCCCAGATCCGCCAGGAAATGGCAGAGCGTCGAAAAAATTCCTAAGATCCTTCTTTCCTTTGGCAGAAAAAGAGACAGTCAGAAATCAATCCCTGAAATCTGGCCGTCTCTCTTTCTTATCTCCATCACCCAATCATCATCCCTGCCAAAACCACGCTGGCGGCTATTCCTCCAAAAGTGGCTAAAAGAGCCCCAGCTATAGTATACCTGGTCTTGTTTACCTTAGCCGCGATAAAGTATACGGATACTGTATAAAAAATAGTTTCCGTACAGGACATCATAATGGAGGCGATCAGTCCCACCCTGGAGTCTGTGCCGAACTCCTTAAAAATATCCAGGACCAGCCCTGTAGCCGCACTGGAGGAAAACATCCGGACAATGGTAAGAGGCACCAGCTCTCCCGGAAAGCCTGCATATTCTGTGATCTTTCCGATACTCTCTCCGATCAGATCCAGAAATCCGGAAGCCCTGAGCACTCCCACCGCCACCATCAGCCCGATCAGGGTAGGAAGGATCCCCACCACTGTTTTCAGCCCGTCTTTTGCTCCTTTCACAAACTCTTCATACACTTTACATTTATTTACCAGACCATAAGCCACGATATAAAAGATTACCAGAGGAATGCTGATCTGAGAAAGAAAGATCAAAATCTTCATTTTGGCACCTTCCGGCCTTTTTTATCATTTTACGCAGAAGTATACAAAAAAAGAAGCTGCGATCAACAGCTTCTTCCCCTGCATATACCCTACATTAAAACAGATCACTGTGTGAGCCAGTTCTCGTTAGATAAAGGATCAGCTCATTTCCATCTATCTCATAAATCAGCAGCCGAATATCATATCCTCGTTTTACTATCCTTTTATAATCCTTTTTAAAAGCAGACTGGTATTTAATCGTCAGCATTCAGATCCTCCATAAGTTCTTCTACAGATGAAAAGCCTTTACTTAAACCTATTCCATTTCTGGCGTCTTCAATTGCCTGCCTTGTTTCTTTATTAGGTATATCACCGCTGATTTCAAAAGGAATTCTATATTCTCTTACTGCTTTTTTTGCAAATATAGTAAACGCTGTCGTCATGGTCATTCCCATATCATTGCAAAAATCCTCGAACTGCTTCTTTAAGTCCGCATCCATACGGATGTTTATATTTGTCTGCGCCATATGAATACCTCCTGATTTTCATTGATTCTTCGCCCCTTAATGTGCAGGGAGCCAAACGCTTCTTATACACCGAGGGTATGCTAACTCTTTTTCTAACATTAGCATATTACAATGTATATACATTGTCAATAAATTTTAGCATTTTATATTGGAAGCTTTAAATATCCGGAAACAGTTAGATAAAGAAGTACGGTTAAATTTTCAAAATTCAATTTTTAACCGTACTTTCCTACAGAACAGACCAGATTTATTTCTTAGATGAAGTCAAATACCCCAACACAAGCATTTCTGGCATCTTCCATGGCCTGTCCGCTTTTTATTTTACTGCAAAAGTTCTCTGTAAAATATGTACTGCTGCATGACACCGCTGCATCCTTTATATCTCTCAAAGGGAAATCCCTGGGGATAATGTTTTTCCAGGGCCTGGCGGATATGGGTGTCTACTGGAAAAGCTTCCATCTGGTGAAGGGCAAAGAGGCAGATACAGTCTGCCACCTTCGCTCCCACTCCATAAAGCTTCTGCAATTCTTCCCTGGCCTGGGGATAGTCCATTTTCTGTACCTCCTCCAGAGAAACCTGGCCATCCAGGATCATCTGGGCTGTTTTCTTCACATATCTGCTCCGGTATCCCAGGTTGCAGTCCCGCAGTTCTTCCTCACCGGCCGATGCCAAAGCTTCCGGACCGGGAAAGGTATAATAAACTCTTCCCCCGCTGCCCTGCCGCCTTTCTCCGTATCTTTCACAGATGTTGGCGATGCATCTGCGGATCCGGGGAATGTTGTTCTGCTGGGAGATGAGAAAGGATACGATCATCTCCCACAGATCCTGCCGCAGGATCCGGATCCCCTGTCCAAGATCAGCCGCTTCTGTAAGATATCCATCCTTCTCATCAATCTGTCTTATGAAGCTTCCATAATCTGTTTCCAGATCAAAATAGGACTTCCAGAAGTTTTCCAGATCCTCAGGAGAACAGTAAAATTCACAGGTCTGCCCCTGCTGCCGGATCTCCAGATACTTGTCTGCCGCCACTACGGCAAACCGTCCCTCTCCCAGCTCTTCCATACGGAAACACTGTCCGGACCGGTGGATCTGTCCAATATCAAAATACTCCAGTTCTTTTTTTATCCTTGGTTCCATAGACATTTATCCTCTCCCTGTACTTTTCCATATCCCTGTTTTATACCTGGCAAAAGAAATAAGATAGTTGGCCAGCCATCCCATAGGGACCGCATACCATACAAAGGCAATGCCGAATCTGGGGGCCATAGTTACCGCCACGACCACACGGATACCCAGGTTCACCAGATTTGCCACAGTAAACATCTTCATATCTCCCGCACCTCTTAAAAGGCCGTCGGTGATCATTTTCAGTCCGATAAAACTGAAAAAGAAACCTATAAACCGCATATAGGACATACCGGTATTCAGAGCCAGGGCCGTGCCCTCTTCTCCCAGAAACATCAGGATCAAAGGTCTGTAGAAGATCTCCAGTATCACACAGATCAGGATCCCAAAACCAAATACAATACCGTAAGCTGTGTGGTATCCTTTCACCACCCGTTCCTGCTGCTTTGCTCCCAGGTTCTGAGCCGTAAAAGAGGACATCACATTTCCCATAGCTGCCATAGGCACGATACAGATACTTTCGATCCGCATTCCTGCGGAATATCCAGCCAGCATCTGGGCGCCAAAGCTGTTTACCACCGACTGGACCAGCATCATGCCGATAGAAACTGTAGACTGCTGAAGAATAGAAGGAAGGGCGATCCTGCACATGGAGCCAAACTCCCTCCTATCAAACCACCGGATCTCCTCCCCTGCCTGATAGCTCCTCATTTCCCTGATAAAGATCAGAAAAGCCATAACCGCAGAAATCCCCTGGGCGATAAGGGTGGCCCAGGCCACACCGGCCACGCCCATATGAAAACTGCAGACCATGATAAGATCCAGCACCACATTAAATACCGAAGAAAAGATCAGCAGATACAAAGGGATCCGGGATTTTCCCAGGGCATTAAACATAGCTGACAGTACATTGTACATAAACAGAAAAGGCAGCCCCATAAAGTAAATATTCAGATACGTCACCGCATCTTCCATGATATTTTCCGGAGTATTCAAAACCTCCATGATCTGGTCTCCCAGAAGGAGTCCGAGCCCTCCCAGCGCCAGACTGACAACCAGAAAAGAGATCAGAGCAGTGCTCACAGAAGTTTTCATCCTTCTGTAATCCCTGGCTCCAAAGTACCGGCTTACAAGCACCGAGGCGCCTACCCCTCCTCCGATGGCGATAGAAATAAACACATTCGTCAGGGAATAAGAAGCCCCCACTGCCGCCAGGGCGTTCTCACTGACAAACCTTCCCACCACCACAGAGTCTACCATGGTATAAAACTGCTGAAACAGATTTCCGATGATCATGGGAAAAGCAAAAAGCAGCAGGGCTTTTAAAGGCTTTTCCCGGATCAGATATTCTTTTTCCATATTCCTTCTCCTGTTATTACTCCTTTGTATTTTTTTCGCTGTTCAGGAATTGGATATACTCGTTCCCCCATACTTCCAGAACAGCAAGGACACTTTTAAATTTTTCCCCTATCTCGCTGAGCTGATACTCTACCTTTGGAGGAACCTGCTGATATTCTTTCCGGATAATCAGTCCCTCTTGTTCCAGAGTCTTCAGCTGTCTGGATAAAGTAGTATGGGTCATTTCCTCCGGCATACGCCTTTGCAGCTCGTTAAACCGGACTGGGCCTTCTGACAGCAGATAGAGGATATACATGGACCATTTTCCCGTCAGAACCTTCTGGGCGGTCACATAGGGACACTTACCAAATAATTCTTTTTTCTCCATAATACGTTCCTTTCTGATACCGATATCAATAAATATCGTACTTGCTCAATTTGTCCTGCGGATTATAATTATACCTGTGAAAAACGAAAAACACAACCGTATTTTGAAAGGAGCATTTATTATGAATGAAGTTGCAGAATATCTGAAATCCTGCGGAACTTTTTACCTGGCAACCAGTGAGGAAGGCCAGGCCCATGTAAGACCTTTTGGGGCTGTATGCGTTTTTGAAGGAAAACTCTACATTGTCACAAATAATCAGAAAAAAGTATATCAGCAGATGAAGAAAAACGGCAAGGTAGAAATCTGCGGCATGCATAAAGGAACCTGGATCCGTGTAGAAGGGGAAGTAAAAGAAGATCTCCGCCGGGAAGCCAGAGCCGCTATGATGGAAGAAAACAAGGCTGCCCTGAGCAGTATGTACACCATTGATGACAATCTGATGACTGTATTCTGCTTTGAACATGGGACAGCCACGATCTACTCCTTTACTGCGGATCCAAAAGTGATCCAGCTGTAACTCCCATTCTCCAGGCTGTTTATAAATCTATAAAAAAGGCCTTCTGAGAATCTCTCCTTAGAAGGCCTGAAAAATCTGTTCTGTTATTCTTTTTCAATATGATTTTCTTCTATAAACTCTTTTATAATATCCGAAAATACTTTTCCATATTTCTGATATTTATTATTTCCCACACCGTTGATCTCCAGCATTTCCTCCCGGCTCACCGGAAGGTATGTACTCATCTCCCGAAGGGTCTTATCCGAAAAGATAATATAGGGAGGGATATGGGCTTCCTGGGCCATCTGATACCGTTTCTGCCGAAGGATCTCGAAAAGCTGGGGATACCTGGTCTCCCCGCCTGCCTTTGCTTTCTGTTTTCTGGGCCTGGCCGCTTCTTTCTCCTGCTGCTTTGGCAGTTTCAGGACCACCGGTCCCGGGCTTTCCATTTTCAGAAACTCCCTACCCTTTTCCCCCAGTTTCAGCACCGGATAATCCCCGGAAGTAAGAACCAGATACTCCTTTACCAACAGATCGTTTATGATCTGCCGGATACGGGCGGTGGCAGTTCCTTTCAATTCTCCGTAATGAGGGTTTGCTTCCAGACCGAACTGCCGCACTTTCTCTGTCTTGGATCCGTGGACTCCGTCACAGACAGCCACGATCCCATAGCGCTCTCCTGTAGATCTTACCAGTTCCAGAATACTTCTGGTCTCCCCGGTCACGTCCAAGTCTTCAAACTCTGTAAGGCAGTTCTTACAGTTTCCGCAGTAATTCCCTCCATATTCTCCAAAATACCGTAGGATATACTCCCGAAGACATTCATTGGTGAAACAGTAAAAAGTCATCTTCCGCAGTCTTTCCAGATTCCGTTCCCGGATCAGGGCCTGTTCCTCAAAATCAAACTCCTCATTTCCCTGCTGCTGGATCAGGAATTCATTCATTTTCACATCCTGGGCCTTATAGTACAGAATACACTCCCCAGGCTCTCCGTCCCGGCCTGCACGGCCTGCTTCCTGGTAGTAGCTTTCAATGTCTTTTGGCATATTGTAGTGGATCACAAACCGGACATTAGACTTGTCAATCCCCATGCCGAAGGCATTGGTAGCCACCATAATGGGTTTTCTGTCATAGATAAAGTCTTCCTGGTTCTCCTTTTTTTCTTTGTCAGAAAGACCTGCGTGATACCGCACTGCCGGATAGCCTTCCCCCAGAAGAGTTTCATGGACTTCTTCCACCGTCTTCCTGGTGCTGCAGTAAATAATGCCGCTTTTCTCCGGATTTTTCCTCAGATACTCCAGGAGAGCACCTGTCTTATCCTTGGGTTTTTCCACTGCAAAATAAAGGTTCTTCCTGTCATAGCCTGTAACCATGACCTTAGGATCCTGAAGACCCAGGATACAGAGAATGTCTTCCCGTACCGCTTTTGTAGCTGTAGCCGTGTAAGCTCCGATCACCGGCCTTTTAGGAAGCGCACTGATAAAGTCTACGATCTTTAAATAACTGGGCCGGAAATCCTGGCCCCATTGAGAAATACAGTGGGCCTCATCCACCGCCACCATAGAAATTTCCACAGCCTGGATCAAAGAGAGAAAAGATTCGGTCATCAGCCGTTCCGGAGCCACATAGATGATCTTATATCTTCCCTGCCGTGCCAGCTCCATGGCCTTCCTGTACTGGCCTTCGGTAAGAGAACTGTTTATGTAAGCCGCATGGACCCCGGCCGCATTTAGGGCAGACACCTGGTCCTTCATAAGAGAGATCAGGGGTGACACTACAATGGTAATTCCCGGAAACAAAAGGGCCGGTACCTGGAAGCAGATAGACTTCCCCGCTCCCGTAGGCATGATCCCCAGCACATCCCGGCCCGAAAGGCTGCTGTCTACCAGTTCCTCCTGTCCCTCACGGAAAGTATCATAACCAAAAATCTGTTTTAATATTTCAAATTTATCCATAATCCTCCTCTGATAATAGGGAGATAATCACTTCCTCCCTGTAATAGTAAATTCTATTGTAGCAGAAAAGCGCCGGAAAAAACAGAAGCTCGGAAACTTCTGTCTGAAAATCCTGATATGAAATCTCAATCCATACCAAAGAATTTCTTTCTCATTTTTAAACTATATAAAGATATTCTCTATATACTCGATTTATTATAAGCAGAATTTATGTATATAATATAAAAAACTTTCAGGAGCAGAAAAATGGATTACTCAGGGATTGGCAAACGAATCAAAAAATACCGGGATGCAGCCAAGATGACACAGCAGGAGCTGGCAGAGGCCACAAATTATTCTATCCAGCATATCAGCCATATAGAAAACGGTCAGACAAAACTCAGTCTTAAATGTCTGCTCTCTATTGCCAGCGCCCTCCAAATATCTGTGGATCAGTTGGTATGTACAGATGTTCCTTCCTCCTCTGTTGTTCTGGATCAGGAAATCCAGGACCTTTTAAAGGACTGTTCTCCTCAGGAAAAGCAGGTTCTGTTAGAGACTCTGAAACTCATGAAGTCCAATCTGAGAAAAGTCCGCCAGAATGAAAAGTAAAAGGCCAAAGCAACAGATCATGGAAGATCATTGCTTTGGCCCTTTTTGATATTATAAAAATTTCTGCACGTCTTTCATCAGAGATTCCTCTGTCCGCACAATGTCCCTGGCCAGATTCATACTCTGTCCCGAGGCATTTTTATATTCATTGATATACCCTCCCAGAGTCTGGATCCCCATATTGCAGCCGTCCATGACCAGCTTCGCCACCTGGCTGCTGTCGTCTTTCATCATCAGTTTCATCTCAGTAGTCAGTTTAGAAAATGCGGATGCCATCATTCCCGGCTCCTTTTCCTTGCTGCCGTCTTCCATGAGCATTTTAGCCGCCTTTTCCTCATAGGCTTTATGCTTCTTGTCATAAGTATCCATCAGTTCCTTCAGTTCTTCGTTCTTCACATAATCTCTCATCTGGTCAAAACTATTGATGGCCATTTTGCAGCCCAGGCTGCACTCTCTCAAAAGCCCTCTGGTCTGTGCGTCCATTATAATCCCTCTTTCCTGTTTTTATCAGAGCGTCTGTCATGGCAGGCAAATTGTCTGCATAGCCTGACACTCTCTGTCAAAAACAGTATTCCCCGGGAAAGTCTTCTTTACTCCCGTCTTTCTCATTTGATCAATATCTCTGTTTCTAACTTAGGATCTTCCGGAGTGCCGGTAACAGTCAGCCTTCTTTCTTCTCCTTCAAAGGTATAATCCTGGGTATAAACTCCCTTTTCCCTGAGCTGATCTGTAATGTCAATTTCCTTATCCCCTATAGTCAGCCCCAGTCGTTTTGTATCCTCATGGTAGACCAGGGTCACATAATATTCTCCCTTTTCCCCGTATTCATGGACTACGGTGATCTGTGTCCCGTCCTCAGCATGAAGCACTGTCTCATAAGGAGTGGATGCCTCCTGATCCACAGTCACATTTTTAAATACCATAGCGATCTGCTGGACAGCCTCCCCTGCCGCCTGCCGTATATCCGTGTCAGAAGCCGCCAGAACCCCCACAGACAGAGAACAGATCAGTACCACAGAAGCCGCCGTGGCAGCAAATGCTTTCCTCTTGAATCTTGGATATTTTTTTGGTTTTTTCACTGCGTAAACCTCCCTTAAAGATCCGCTGGAAGGCGTCAGACGTTCACATGCTTTTTGATAGATTTCTTTCGGGAACTCTTCATTCATAGTATTTAACCTCCTCCAGCAGTTTTTTTAATTTTTTCCTTGCTCTGGAAAGCCAGGTTTGAATGGTGGAAGGATTTTTCCCCAGCACATCCCCGATATCGGCCACAGAATATTCCTCATAATAGTAAAGATAAATCGGTACCCGGTATTTTCTGGGCAGCCGGAAAACCTGCTCCAGAAGCTCTCTTTCCCTCATTCTTTCATAACCGTCTGTACCTGTTTTCTGACTATGCCCTTCCCTTTCTTCCTCCGGAAAAAATTCCATTCGTTTCTTCCAGGGAGAAGCGATCAGCCTTTTACACTCATTCATGGTGACGCGGATCAGCCAGTGCTTTAAATGTTCTTCATCATTAAATTCCGGATTCTTCTGGTAAAGCTTCATAAAAACTGTCTGCATAACATCTTCTGCGTCATGACTGTTCCTGCAGTCATGGAAAGCGATCCGGTAAACCATATCCTGGTACTGGGCCACAATCTCAATATATCTGATTTCTTCCACTGTCTCATACCTCGCAGGCGCCCTGTTCTTTTCCTGTTGTGAAAAGCCTTTCACCTATAATACCCGAACGGCCGGGAAAAAATCTCACTTTTTGCAGAAAATTTTCTACAGAAAAAGAGCCCCGGTAAGATCGATCTCGCCTGAGGCTCTCTGGATTTCTTAAATCCTGTCCCGCCTGATATTTCTCCAAATTATCAGGTTCCGGAATTGATATTCCCTCTTCCATAGCAGCTTCCAGCCACAACCTTTTTGCTTCCTTTCCGTTACCCACTGCTTTCTCTATGGTTTCCCCACAGGTAATACAGCCTGTTTTACGAAATATATAATGACTGCTGCCGCTTCGCGGCGCTATCCCACTTAGACATTTTTATCCCTCAAAGGCTGTTATTCCTGATACCGTATTCTTTCCACAATGGATTCTCTTTTCACATTCCTGCTGAGGATATAGGAAAGAGATATCTGAAGAACCGATAAAATAATGATCATAGCTATGATCTCTTTGAAAGGTATATGATAAACGTCCAGCCCAAAGAATCCGTGATCTCTTCCATACCAGAAAAACCCATATCCCGCCGGCATACCCACAATAAGGGATACCAGAATGCTGCCTAAGGTGAAAATAATCCCCTCATTTCTCAGCATACGGTTCATCTGTCTGTTGGTCATGCCCAGCGCCTGCATCACGCCCAGTTCCCGTTTTCTTGTAATGATACTGATGATCATTGTATTTGCCATATTCATAAATGCGATCACCCCCACAAGGAAGAGGAAGCCATAGGCAAGGGTCTCAATCATTCCCAGGGAGCTCTTTGAAGTTTCCAGAGTCCCCTGATAGGAACTCAACTCATAATGCTGCTTGTCTGACAGCAATTCCTCCAGTCCGCTCATGACTTTCCCGCAGTCCTTGGAAGCGCAGTCTACCCAGATGGTGCTGATACTCTTTCCTGAAAGCCCCATCTGTTCATATGTCTGATCTGTTATGATCCAGTCGTAGTTTGTGCTTCCAAAGGCTCCGGACATGATCCCCTGAAACTCTGTCTCTCCTCCGGCATCTCCCATTGTCATAGTAACGGTATCTCCCAGGTCGTATCCACTGTCTTCAATAAAGTATGACCAGCCGTAAAGAATATTCCCGTTTTCTGCAGCCTGATCATAGTCTACTTCTCCTTTCAGGGAGCCCTGATACGCCTCATCTTCAAACTGTTCCCGGTTGAACACGCCCACAGATGCAAGTTTTCCGTTCTGATCCCTGGTGTACATCATATAGCGGATCTTAACATCCGTCACTCCATCAAGCTCTTTGATTTTTTTTACAAGGGTCTCATCCAGCGGGTCATTTTTCAGAATGGAATCCAGGTTATTTTCCGGGTAAGCCGTATCGTTTGTACTGTAAGACAGATCAATCTGGAACTGTCCATAGGGTACCTGTTTCCTGGCGTCATACTTTATACTTATATTTCCGGTAAAATTAGCAACTATCACAAAGAGTACACAAGACAACCCCATAGAAATGATCGTCACAATTGTCCGTTTCCGGTTTATTGCCATATTGGCCATTGTCAGCTGATGAACACCCATCTGCTTTTTTCCTCTGCGAAGTCCATGATTTTTTTTGCTGTCACCCTGAAACCGAACTGCCTCTATAGGTGATATCCGTGAAACCATTTTCATCGGACGCTTCAATGCGATCCACACAGTCAGCAGCGCTGCTGCCCCACAGATAAGCAGTAAAGGTATGGAAATCATATTGACCTGCACAACGTCCTCACTTCCAAAGGCAGGGCTCTGAGACAGCCAGGTATTCATAAAAATAATGGATATTGCCGTCCCCGCTGCCAGACCTGTAGGAACACTGACCAGTGCCAGCATCATTCCTTCCCGGAATACCAGTTTTTTCATCTGCTTTCTGGTTGCCCCTAATGCCCGGATCTTCCCGTATTCCTGGATCTTCTGTACCAGGCCCACCTGAAAAATGTTGTAAATTACCAGTACTGCAAAGAAAATAACGATCAATGCCACAGCAACACATCCTACCATCGTCTCCGCCCCCGGATCCAGAATCCACATAGAATAATAGCTGTTTACTGCCGCATATTCCGGATTGATCCCGCATGCCTGTGCAAGCTCTTTGAGCGTTGCTTCAAGGTCAGAAGAATTTACAGATACTGTATCCGATAAAGTAAAGTAAATATTATATACCCGCTCCTGGGGACCATAAAGTTCTTCATAACAGGCCTGGGATACATAGGCAGTATAAGATTGGTTTTCCTGCTCTATCTGAGTAGGCGCCATGATCCCGCTGATGATAAAGTCTTTTTCCTGATATTTTTCCTGTGTATTTCTCCGGAAAGGAATCGTCACAGTATCCCCGGGCTTTGCGTCTGGATATCCCAGCCGTTCAAACATAGCCTTCTGTCCTGCGATTTCATTTTCCTTCTGGGGAAATGTCCCCTCCTGGAGCTGTTTTTCCATATTAGAAAGCCGGATCGTTTTCTCGTCCATCCATATCATCGATATCTTTCTTGTATTTTCAATCTCACCGATCACTGCCGCCCGGCCGATCCGGTCAAATTCGCTTCTCTTCTGCATTTCTCCAATCTGTTCTTTCGTCACGCCTGCATAGGTTCCATAGTAGGATCCATAGAATTCCTCCGCATTGACACTCTGAAAGCGGATCTGCCCATATCCGAATGTGGCGATAGCAGAAAGCAATACAGAGGTCAGAAAAATTGAAAGCATGATCAGCACACTTCTGGTCCTGTTTTTCCGGTTATTGCTCCATGCAAGTTTTGTGATGGTTTTCATCGTAACTCCGCCACCTTTCCATCTTCAATCACCAGGATCCTGTCCGCTATCTGGGCGATATCCTCGTCATGAGTGATCATTACCAGAGTCTGCCCATATTTTCTTACTGACATTTTTAATAAGGCAATTACCTCATCACTGGTACGGGAATCCAGATTTCCCGTTGGTTCATCGGCAAATAGAATATCTGGTTTGGAGGCAAGAGCTCTCGCAATAGCTACACGCTGCTGCTGCCCCCCTGAAAGAGTGTTTGGCAGATTGTGAAGTTTTTTCTCCAGCCCCAGAGTACTGATAATATCCATGACAAACTTCTCATCTACTTTCCTTCCGTCCAGTCCGATGGGCAGGACAATGTTCTCCCAGACATTGATAGAAGAAACAAGATTAAAAGACTGAAAGATAAAACCGATCTTTCTTCTCCGAAACACAGCAAGAGCATCATCTTTATAGGAGAAAATATCTTTTCCCCTGATCAGGACCTTGCCGCTGGTGGGCGTATCCAGTCCGCCCAGCATATGAAGCAAAGTGCTCTTTCCAGAACCTGACTTTCCCACAATGGCTACAAACTCGCCTTTTTGGATATCCAGATTCGCATGCTGCACCGCCTTAACTTCATTTTCGCCTTTTCCATAATATTTACATAAATCAACTGTCTGTAATAACTGATCCATAACTTTTATCCTTTCTTTCCTTCTATATCTTTTATCTTACCGAATCAGTCTTTCATTTCTCTTTCAACAGCAAAAAAAAGTCTTACAAAACCGTAAGACTTTTCATTTTTAATAAGGAATCTGCACCACAAAAACGGTCCCTTTTTCTTTTTTCATCCTCCGGGTATCCAGGGATATGGTTCCATGGTGCCCCTCTATGATCCTTCTGGCAAGATAAAGCCCTACTCCGGCTCCTTCCTCCTTTTGTATTTCCGGCTGCTTTCCCCGGAAAAACCGTTGGAATACTTTATGATAATTCTCTCTGGGGATCCCGATTCCCTGATCCTGTATCTCAATCCGTAAAAAAGAAGTCATCCGAAATACCCGGAGGGTTACCATTGTTCCGGAGGGACTGTATTTCACCCCATTATCCAGTATGTTGATCAATGCTTCGCCAAGCCACTTCCGGTCATGTCTGATCCTGAGATCTTCTATCTCCTCCCCTGCTTCCATCTGGATCTCGATATTCTTGTTCTCCGCCTTGATCCAGATCCTGTTTACCGCCTCCAGGATCGTATCAAATATTCTGCTCTCCTCCATGTGCAGCTGGATCATTCCGGTCTCCATTCTGGAAATATTGACCAGGGCGCCGATCAGCTGTTCCAGACTATAAAGCTGCTGTTCCATCCGCTCCTGGAATTCTCTGCGTTCTTCTTCCGACAGATCCGGATTCTTTAATATATCAAAACAGGAGGACAATGCCGCCACAGGCGTCTTCAGCTGATGGGAAAGATCCGTCACAAGAGATTTTGTCTCTTCTTTCTCTTGATGTGCCTGGCTGCGTATCATATCTACATAACTTCCAAGAGAATCCAGCTCATCCAAAATCTTTTTCCACCCCTGGTTCTCCATATAAGCATCAAGTTCCGATATGATCTGCCCATATTCTCCTGCCCGTATCTTCTCCAGCTCTTCAACTATGTCCTGACTCTGCTTCTCACTCTCTTTTCTTTTTTGATATCCTTCAAAACCAAGGATCCCGGCAAAACAGAACCAGCAGATCACACCTCCGGCAAAAACAGCCCTGCAATCCTCCAGGAACTGCCGCCCTGCCTCACTGTCCTCCGGGTCGGTGTACCCGTAGCGCTTCAAAATCTCATTTGCATCCCTTTCGGATATCCGCTCATTCCCTTTCAGGATCTGAAAAGCATCCTGCTGGGCTTCCTCTGATTTTAATATCAGAGCTATCCGCTCCAGTTCTCTCTGATAGGACTGGTAACGGATCCCAATGATCCCGCTGATAACTCCGCCGATCACCAGCAGACTAAGAAGCAATTCCATCAGATATCTTCTTAACTCCCGGCTCATAGCATTTCTGCCTGTCCTTTCCTGCAATCACAGTCCCAGAGATATCCCAGTCCCCGGACGTTGCGGATATATCTGGGATGGGAACTGTCTGTCTCTATCTTTTCCCTGAGTCTTCGGATATTTACTGCCACCGTATTTTCATCTACGAATTCTCCCTCTGCGTCGAAAAGCCGTTCCAGAATCTGATTTTTTGAAAGGATCTGTCTTGGATGTTCCAGAAACATTTTCAGCATCTTCCACTCATTTTTCGTAAAAGAAATTTCCACGCCATCCTTATTTGCCGTCATCTCAGACAGATTAAAGAGCATTCCCCCGGATTCGATCAGCATTGAAGTATCCTTCTGCATACGTTTAAAAAAAGCATTTACCTTCAGAACAAGTACAGAAAGACTAAATGGCTTCGTAATATAGTCATCAGCTCCGGCCTCGTATCCCATTACCTGATCGATCTCTGTATCCAGAGCTGTCAGACAGATAATATGCACCAGGCTTGACTTCCTGATCTCACGGATCAGATCTAAACCGCTGCCATCCGGCAGATTGACGTCGCAGATCACCATCTGCGGACTTATGCTTTTCAATCTCTCCTCCGCCTCACGGATTGTTCCGGCTGTTTGTACCTGATATCCTTCTTTTATCAATGTAAATTCTATTCCTCTGTTGACGCTTTCTTCGTCTTCCACTAATAAGATTTCAGCCATATCCGCCTTCCTTTCCATTCGAGCAATTCTGAAAATCGAAAATTTACAGCCATATTAAAACCAGTTCATGGGATTTATCAGTTCAAAGAAAAAGATCAATATTATTAGAATGGTCAAAAATATTTCCATACTACTTTTCTCCCGGCTTTCCTTACTGATTCATCACTACCCTCAGTGCATATGTTTTCTCAGTCAACGTTTTCTATCCGTCCTTCTCTTCCCTTACCTTTAAAGAATCCCCCATTCAGCCCCAGATCTCTCTTCTTTTCAGAGAAATCTTCACTGACCATAAGCCGGATCCGGAAGTCAAATTTCTCCCACTCCATAAAGTCTAGAGTAAAAGGATGCTCTTCCACCGCCAGAACTTCTACACCTTCTTTACAAAACCTTGGATATTCTCCCTGGAATCCCCGGCGGTGCAGTTTTTCCTGTGTCCTGGCCCGTTCTTTTCCGATCCGTTCATTCATTTCTGTTCCGTAGTCCCGCTTAGGATACTTTTCGGATTCTGTACTTACCAGATTCAGAATGGTTTCATAAAGTTTCTGGCTGCAGGGCCTTTCCATTCTCCAAATGATCGCCTTTTCCAGAAAGATCAGAGGAACTTTCTCATAAAATCCCGCCAGCAAAGCCATCGTCCTGTCTCCCGCCAGACCTGCGATCTTTCTCATTACTGCAGCACCCAGGGCAGTGTCCGGATAATAAGGATCCAGAGATTCCTTTATGGGGCTCCAGTACCGGAAGGGCCGAAATTCCATAAGCCGCATCAGCTCCTGTTCTCCGGGAGTACACATGGACTCTCCAAAGTACTCATACTTGTCATAGACAGTTCCCAGCATGTAGACCAGACGCCGCCACTGCTCCTGCCCCTTCCCTTCCAGCCAGAAATGGCCGATCCGGTGGTACTGATAGCCTTTCAGTTTGATCTGGATTTTCCCAAACCAGAGGGTAAAAATATTCTCTTCTCCCTGATGGACAACTAAGATCTCCTCCCCATCTTCAGATGACAGATACCCAAAGGTACTCTCTTCATATCCCTTCAGATATTTCCCGGTACATCTGCAGCCTTTCAAAACCAGATAACATTCCAGGGCATCATTCATCATATAAGGAATATATCCCTGCCCCTGGCGGAGATAGAGTTCAAATACTTCTTTATCAAAGATTTCTTTCAGCTTTTGAAAGCCTTCCTCCATTTCCGGAGTGACTCCGAAAAGTTTTTCTTCATAGTCTGTCATATCCGCAGCTTTCCTCTCAGTCATGACGCTGGATGGGATCGTCAAAGGTCTCGCAGAACCTTGCGGCAAAGGCCGGCTCTTCTCCCTTTACATAGAGATGAGATACATCACCATAATTCCGCATACGGAACAAAGCGATCCCTTCCCGTCTCTCTTCTGTGATCAAAGAGGTTACAGAACTGGGCGCCGCCACGAAATGGTGCCATAAGATCATAGGAGAAATATGTAAGAGATGGCTCAGGAGCACACACCCCAGACCAAAATGGCAGAAAAACGCCAGCTTATCCTTATTGGCTTTTTCCACCCGGTAATAATTTCCCTCCCTCACATAACCGTGTTCTTCCAGGACCTTATCAAAGTTTTCCGTTACCCAGTCATATTCTTCTTTTACATTTGCCTCCTGAAATACATCCGCTTTCCACCAGCTGTCATAGTCGTAAAATTCCGGCACCCTGGTCCAGTCCTGGGGCAGCCAGTCCCAGGCGATCATTTTCCTGTCTGTTACGTCCGGCCGGTGGATCCGGGGATTAAACTCCCGGAGCCATGGGCAGACCACAGCTTCCCTGTTTAATTTTTTCAACGTACAGGAGGCCGTATCTCTGGCCCTTCCAAGAGGTGATACATAAAAATCCTTAATGTCCATTTTTATCAGTTTTTCGGAAAGATACTCTGCTTCCTTCCATCCCTTTTGGGTAAGAGAATCTATCGTATAATCTGGATCTCCGTGTCTGATGATCAATAATTCCATGCCCTGTTCCTTTCTCCTGTCCTTATTATTTTAAAAATGCATTTATTTCGCTTTTAAAGGCTCTGTGCCGGGGAAACTGGTCCAAATAACGTCTGAGTCTGATGGTCTTCCCATATGTTATACCCATGGCTTCTTCTGCTTCGCCCAAAGCCGCTCCCAACGCAGCCGCCTTACCATAGCTTCCTCTATGCTGGCCGGACACAATAGCCTCTACCCTTTTGTCCGTGATCTTCTGCAGGTACTTCAGGATTTTCTTCTTGTCCTCCTCCGGTATGTCTATCGTTTTCTTCCACACAAAAAATCTTTCTGCAAAATCCGGCTCTCCATATTTTTCCTTATAATTCAGATAGTACTTCACCTTTCCCAGCATATAGGCCATACCCTTTTCCATTTCTTCGCCTTCAAAAAGATATAATAACAGCATGGGAACCCCTGCTTCTATAAATCTTCCGCTCCAGCCCAGAGACACCGCTGTCTTCTTTGCTTCCTTCCACACAGTCTCATAATCCCCGTTTAAAAAAGCAATTCCCAGGCAGTCACCTTCTGTCCGGATATAGGGATCCCGGTCTCTTGAGCTTCTCCAGTAATAGCGGTTCTGCTCTTTTCCCTGTCTGGAAGCCTGAATTTCCTTGTAGATTTTCTCTGCTGTTTCCAGTATATTCTCTCTGTCCGGTACAAATCCGGACCCTTCTTCGCCTATTCCTGCCTCCAGGCTGCCGCAGGTAATAACACGAAGGTAGTTAGCCGCTGCCATCTTTGAATAAAAAGCTTCTGTCAGAGCATGACCGCAGGCAGCGTTATCCTGCATATGAGAAGCGCCTCTGGCCGTCATTCTGGCTGCCTGATCCCGGATCTCCATCTTCCGGTCCATAAGCTTTAAAGCTTTCAATCCTTCATTTTTCAGCTGCTCCCATTGTTCCTTTTCCAGGAAACGGCCGAGAAGATCTATGTACAGTGCCGGCTGCTTATCCGCCATTCTTCTTGCTTCCTCCAGAAGTCCCTCATCGCCTCTCCAAAGCATAACGGCTTCTTTTAAAAGTCTGGCTGTGTATGTATCGTCCTGTTCTCTTAAATAGGCGATCCACTGAAGCAGGAACTCTTCCATTCCTTCCAAAGGTTCTGTTCCAACCTCCATCATATCTTTCAGAAAAGTTTCCCGGAACATCCCCCAGGAAAAATATCCATACATTTTAGCGGCTCTTTCCGTCAGAGGATCCGCCTGGTACTCTGCGTACAAAGTGAGCGGGCAGATCCTTCCGAAATCCAGATCCGCCAAACCTTCTTTTTTCATGTCCTCCACGCTCATGTCAACAGGGTCTCCGCCATCCTCATCAACAGCCACAATATTTAAAATACCCAGGTTCCAGTAAATCCGGCTGGCGGACTGGTAATCCCGGTCATATACCGCCTGTTCTGCTTCCTCGTAACAGGCCTCCAGCTTCCTGCCGATTTCATAAGGATCCTCATACTTCATGATCCAGTCGCTGCCCCATCCTCCATATTCGTAGGATTCATATCCATAGCAGGAAAGGGTGATCTCTTCCTCATCCACCTTCTCACACCAATCTATGATCTCCTGCAGTTTGTCCTGATGGCTTTTCCTCTCCCGGCTTCCTAATTTTTTCAGAAAAGTTTCCCTCTCTCCTTCAGAAAGGCTTCTTGCATACCCTCTTATCCAGTCTCTCAGTTCTTCCTCTGAGCTTATCCGGGCAAGTTTTTCTTCTACTGTCTGCATAAAAACTTTAAATTCCATTTTTTTCCTCAAGTTCGTTTTTCACAGCTGTTTTGCTGTAATTTTTATCAGGAAAGTCGTAAGCGCTCAATAAAATAATGGCTATTTTTTCACAAGGTATTCCGCTATAGTTGAAGTAAAATACTCCAACTTCAACTTTTCGATTTGATCCGGCATCTTTGCTGTATCATGTCAGACCATGGCATCAGCTCTTCTATACCTTCGGGCTCATTTTTGTAGTCC
>DWUX01000209.1 GCA_019120545.1 Candidatus Blautia stercoripullorum
CAAAACATTTATTTACCACGCCCATTTTCACTGCCAGTCCAGGTTTCAGTCCTTCTTCTACAGTTTTCAGGGCTCCGATCATTCCTCTAAGATCCAGAGATTTTGTGGTAATCTCACTGTTATATGCTTTCAGCTGCAGATCCATAAAAAGCCCGATCCACTGTTTCAGAGCATTATCTTTCATCTTCGGAAACTTTCTTTTCAAAATAAACTCCAGAGTCTCTTCATCCTGGGCAGGCATGTCTATCACCATAAAGCGGGAGACAAGTGCCTCATTGAGCTCCTTCGTACCTGCATATCCATAATTCATAGTACCGATAAAGCGTGCCGCATCGTGCATATCAATTTTGTCATATCCCGGGACGTCGATACATCTCCTGTAATCCAACGCAGCATGAAGTACAGACACTGCGTCATTCTTCGCCATGTTGATCTCATCCAGGATCCCAAATCCTCCGTATTGAGCGCAGCGGTAAATGCTTCCCTTCCGAAGCTGCACCTGGTTATCCACAAAAGTATCTGTTCCTATCAGATCCCCGCTGTTTGTATTTACATGGAAAGATACATTATATACCGGGCGTCCGAAAATCCACGCAAGATTTTCCGCCAATATATTCTTTCCTGTAGCCTTCGCGCCGGTAAGAAGCAGATTTTCTCCCTGAAGGATCGCTGCAATCCCCATTTCCAGCACTTCTCTTCCGTAAAAAGGCATATCCGGCTGGGAAACCCGGTTTTTTTCTTCTTCCGCCACAGAATACTGTTTCCGAAACGCTTCCGCCTCCTGGATAAGTCCCGAATCCACATGCTGTTCTCTTAAAAAATCTAATGTATGGTCCATCTTTCCCTCTACCTTATTTTTAGTACACAAGAGAGCCGCCAGGTCAGGCATTCCACCTGATCCGGCAGCTCTTTTCACACCATCTTATACTTCAAACAATAAATCTCCATAAGAAGGCATTGGCCAGATTTCTTTATCAACGATCATTTCCAGCTCATCTACAGGCTTTCTTAAAGCATCCATAGCCGGTATTACCTGACGCCGATAAAAATAGGCTTTATCTCTTCCTTCCGGCATTTCATAGGCCTTTTCAGACAATGTTTTCAGATTTTCCAGGGCGTCTTTTGTATTTTTCAAAAGCTGGGATGTGTTTTTCAACAGATCTGTCTGTACATCTACATCCAGCACTCCTGCTGAAACAACTGCATTAATGGCATCAGCCAGATTTTTAGTATACCGGATCACTGCCGGAATAATCTGCTTGCCTGCAATATCGATCATGGTTTTTGCCTCTATATTAATTGCCTTAGAATATGTCTCATATTTTATTTCCTGTCTGGACACCAGTTCCGCTTTTGTAAATACCCCAAACTTTTCAAAAAGCTGTACAGCCTTATCTGAGGTCATGGTATCTACAGCCTCCACCATACAGGTCAGGTTTGGCAGCCCTCTTCTTGCGGCTTCCTCCACCCACTCCTGTGAATAACCGTTTCCATTAAAGACAATTCTCTGATGTTCTGTAAAATTCTTCTTTATCAGATCATGAACCGCCAGACTGAAGTCTTCTGCCTTTTCCAGTTCATCACATGCTTCTTTGAAAGCTTCTGCCACAATGGTATTCAGCACTACATTTGCCGGAGCAATAGAGTCTCTGGAACCCACCATACGGAATTCAAACTTATTTCCAGTAAAGGCGAAAGGTGAAGTTCTGTTCCTGTCTGTAGTATCTCTCATAAACTCAGGAATTGACTTTACTCCGGTTTCCAGTTTTTCACTTTCAATACTGTGATCAGCCATACCCGTAGTGATCAGCTGGTTCATTACATCTGTAAGCTGATCTCCAAGGAAAACAGATACGATAGCCGGAGGCGCTTCATTAGCTCCCAGACGGTGATCATTTCCTACATCTGAAGCAGATTCTCTGAGAAGGTCTGCATGTCTGTCTACTGCTTTCAAAACACAGCTTAATATAAGTAGAAACTGTATATTTTCATGAGGCGTATTTCCCGGATCCAGAAGGTTCACCCCTGTATCTGTGGTAAGAGACCAGTTATTATGCTTTCCTGATCCGTTTACACCTGCAAAAGGTTTTTCATGAAGAAGACATTTCATTCCATGCTGGGAGGCCACTCTTTTCAGAGTCTGCATAATTATCTGATTGTGATCCACCTCTACATTTGCCTCTGCATAGATAGGCGCCAGCTCATGCTGGGCAGGTGCCACTTCATTGTGCTGAGTTTTGGCAGTAACTCCCAGCTTCCATAATTCTTCATTTACATGCTTCATATATGCAGAAACTCTCTGACGGATGGTTCCCAGATAATGGTCATCCATCTCCTGTCCTTTAGGAGGCATAGCGCCAAAAAGAGTTCTGCCTGTAAATACCAGATCTTTCCTTTTGCTGAACTTTTCCTCACTGACCAGAAAATACTCCTGCTCTGCTCCTACCGAAGGGATGACCCGCTTAGATGAAGTATCCCCAAAAAGTCTTAAAAGCCGAAGAGCCTGAGTTCCTACGGCCTGCATAGACCGGAGCAGAGGTGTTTTCTGATCCAGGGCTTCTCCTGTATAGGAACAGAAAGCTGTGGGAATACACAGGGTAGCTCCCGCAGCATCGTGTCTTACAAATGCCGGTGAAGTACAATCCCAGGCTGTATAGCCTCTTGCTTCAAAAGTGGCTCTCAGACCTCCCGACGGAAAGGACGAAGCGTCCGGTTCTCCCTTGATCAGCTCTTTTCCGGAAAAACTCATAAGTACTTTTCCATTAGGAAGGGGAGCCGTGATAAAAGCATCATGCTTTTCGGCAGTTACTCCGGTAAGGGGCTGAAACCAGTGAGTATAATGAGTGGCGCCTTTTTCGATTGCCCATTCCTTCATTTCATGGGCAATTACATCGGCTACCTCTAAAGACAACTCTTTACCCTCTAAAATGGTCTGTTTTAATTCTTTATATACTTTTTTCGGAAGACGCTGCTGCATAACAGAATCATTAAAAACATCTTCTCCAAATATTTCGGTTACATTGGTATATTCACCCATACTACGGCTCCTTCCTGATTTTACAATTTTTTAAAACTGTTACTAAGATACCGCAAAACCCCTGAAAATGCAAGCATTTTTTACAGTTTACATAATATTCCCACGCCAATAGTCAAAAGGCATACCCCACTGACCCAGGACAGATCCCGCTGAAAAAGACGTTGGAAATGTCTTCCAGTCTTCCAGCCAGCTATCATCATAAGAATTCCCCCTGCAAAGGTCCCGGATATCAGCAGCTCCCCTCCGATTTCAGCCAGTCCTGTTCCAATACCTGCAGCCAGACCATCCAAAGATAAAAGAACCGCCATAAAAACCGCCTGGAAAAAGGACATCTCTTTTATTCTCTCCTCTTTCTTCTCTTTTTTTAAAAATCCTTTTCCTATCCTGTAGGCCCCCATCCCCAATAGAACAATCCCCCCTGCAGCCAGACCATATTTTCTCGGAAAAACCCTTTCCATTAAACTTCCGGTCCAAAGTCCTCCAGCAAGGATCCAGCTCATGACCATATTCATCACAAGCACATATTTAAAAGGTATTCTTACATTTCGAACCCCATATGAAAAACTGACCACAAAAGAATCTGTGGTCAGCGCGGCAATCAGCAAAACGCCATTAAGAAAAGCAATACCGTTCATTGCACACCATCATTATTCTGTTTCTATATCATATGATGGAATTTCTCCATGGGTTTCTTTTATTCAGTTTCCGTTACTTCTGTAAGATTATTGATCAACGGCACCTTATCATTGATAGGCAGCATAATTTCAACAGAATGTTTCAGATTTTTTATATCAACCTTCATATGTTCACCGCCATACTCTCCATCCAGAGTCCAGGGAATTTCTTCTTCACAAATCACCGTCAATGAGGAGGTTTTGAAAGCTTCAATCATCTTAGTATCATTTCCGCTGACCAAAGATGCAATAATCTCGTTCAGCTCCATTAAAGTCCTGGGCATTCTGATAAACATAACTTCAAATACCCCGTCATCCAGCATTACATCCGGACCGGTAAGCTTTTTAAAACCGCCTACAGAAGTAGAGTTGCTGATCATCCCAAAAATAAATTCTCCTTCCAGCTCTGCTTCCTCACTTAAAACTTTCAGTTTATAGGATTTAATGTTAAAAATCCTCTGGGTTCCTTCCAGTATATATGCCGCATGGCCAAGAATGTTTTTCAAATCCTGGTTTGTTTCATAGGATACATCTGTGAACAGGCCAAAAGCAGCAATATAGACAAAAAAATCATCATTAAATTTTCCCACATCAAATGCATGGGGAATACCCTCCACAATATCTGTAGCTGCCTGAAGCATATTTTTAGAAATATGCATACTGTTGGCAAAATCATTCGTACTGCCCGCCGGAATATATCCAATAGGAGTTTTACATCCTACCCGTAGTATACCGGATACGATTTCATCCAAAGTGCCATCTCCGCCGCTTACCACCACAAGATCATATTCACCTGCTTTTTTCTTTGCTATTTTAAACCCGTCCATATATGCCTGGGTGGGATGTACGGTAACTTCATAGCCCCCCTTTACAAAAATATCCAGGATGTCCATGAGACGGGTTTTAATACTTCCTTTCCCCGACCTGGGATTAAATATGAATAACATTTTTTTCCTCATATATTTTCCTCCTGTCGTTGTTTCGATTTCTAATTTTACTACTTTTCATATAAATAGACAAGGAAATAAAGATTAAAAAAAGCTACCCCCTTAATCGGAGATAGCTTCTTTACTTCTTTATAATTGTCTGTTTATACCAGCTCTAATACAACTTCCATTGCAGCATCGCCCTTACGAGGACCGATTTTGATGATTCTTGTATAACCACCATTGCGGTCAGCATATTTCGGAGCGATTTCTGTAAACATCTTGTCTACCATATCTACGCTCTTTGTATTTTTCTTCTTGCCTGCAGCTGCAGCAGGAACTTCTGTTACAGGGTAGAAAACTTTCAGCATCTGTCTTCTGGCATGTAATCTGGAAGGCGCATCCTTCTTGATTTCCTTCTGTACTTCATCATATACGGTCACTTTCTTGCCGTCTACAACTTCTTTTACTCTCTTGCCATCAGCATCCTTACGGGCAACTTTAGCTGTAACTGTTACAGTTTCAAAATTGTCTTTTTCGCGAACAGCCATAGCGATCAGTCCTTCTGCAATTTTGCGGACTTCTTTTGCTCTTGTTTCTGTTGTAACGATTTTTCCATGATATAACAGATTTGTAACCTGATTTCTGAGTAATGCTTTTCTCTGATCAGATGTTCTGCCTAATTTTCT
>DWUX01000210.1 GCA_019120545.1 Candidatus Blautia stercoripullorum
ACCTCGGTGTACTTACTGTATATATACTGTACTTGTTTGATAAATACAGTATATATACAGTAAGTACACTTGTCAATAGGTTTCAGAAAAAAATATAAAAATCTTTCGGACATGAGCTCATTGCTTAAATTCGGCAGTTTTCTGGAGCCGTCCCATAACTGTAAGTTTTTCATCGTGGAAAAGCCAGAGACACTGTGGTAAAATGGGAAAGAACATTCAGTGCCTGACAGGAGGAAAAAGAAGTGGAAAAACAGTTAAAGTACGTAGTTTTAGGTGCAGGAGGAACTGGCGGTCCCATAGGAGGCTATCTAACAAGAGCCGGAAAAGATGTGACGCTGATCGCCAGAGGCAGACATCTGGAAGCCATGAAATTCGCTGGATTGGAAATTGAGCTGGGGGAAGAGCATTTTCTGGCGCCGGTGAAAGCCTGTTCTATGGAAGAATATAAAGAAACCCCAGATGTGATCTTTGTATGTGTAAAGGGATATTCCCTTGATGAGGCGGCAGATTTTATAAAAAGGACTGCAGATCCTCATACTGTAGTGATCCCTATCTTAAATATATACGGAACCGGAGGAAAGCTCCAGGAAATGCTGCCGGAGCTTACAGTTACAGACGGATGTATCTATATTGCCTCTCAGATCAAAGAGCCGGGAAAGATCCTGATGTCAGGAAAAATCTTCCGTGTGGTCTATGGACTGAGAAAAGGAACATCAGAGGAAACTGTGGAAAAAGTCATGCCTGTACTGAAAACAATAGAGACAGATCTGAAAGAAGCAGAAATTCTTCCGGTGCTGTCTTCCGATATAGAGAGGGACGCTCTTGAAAAATTTTCTTTTGTTTCTCCTATGGCAGCCGTGGGAGCCTGCTGGCAGGTATCGGCCAGGGCAATGCAGCCGGGAGGGGAGAAGAGAGAGACCTTTATAGAGCTGATCAGGGAAATCCAGAGAATCGCTTCTGCTATGGGGGTGGCTCTTCCTGAGGATATGGTGGACATTAATCTGAAGATCATGGACGATCTGGCACCTACGGCTACCGCTTCTATGCAGCGGGACATCGCCGCCGGGAAACAGTCGGAGGTAGACGGTTTGATCTATCAGGTGGTCCGGCTGGGAGAAGAGTATCAGGTAGAAGTACCGGTGTATAAAGAAATCGGGGAAAAGCTGAGGGAAAGACTTGGAAATTAAGGATAAATATATGAAAAAAGCAGATACAGAAAAGCAGCAGTTGGCCTGTGCTCTGCAAAAGCAGGGCTGTGGCGGCTGCCCTATGCTTGCCCTGCCTTATGAGGAGCAGCTGCGGAAAAAACAGAAAAAAATAAAGAAACTGCTGGGGAATTTCGGAAAACCTCAGCCAATTATTGGCATGGAAAATCCCTGGCATTACCGGAACAAGGCAATCTCTACCTTTACCTATGTCAAGGGGAGACAGGTGAAAAGCGGGATCTATGCCCAGGGAACCCACTGGGTAATACCTGTGGAGACCTGTCTTTTGCATCAGCCGGTTCTGGACGAAGCCATAGAGGCTGTGCGAAAGGCCGTGCGGGAATTTAAATATCCGGTCTATGATGAAGATAAAAAGACAGGGCTGGTCCGCCATATCCTGGTCCGCCACAGTCTATCGGAGGATCAGGTCCTGGCTGTGCTGGTGACAGCTTCCCCGGTGCTTCCCGGAGCGAAAGCTTTTGGAAAAAGGGTGCGGCAGCTTTGCCCGAAGATTACCACTTTTATACAGAATATCAATGAGCGGTCCACCAGCACGGTTCTGGGATATAAAGAAAAGACCCTCTATGGAAAAGGCTATATCCAGGATACTTTATGCGGTATCCGGTTCCGGATCTCAGGCTCCAGCTTTTATCAGATCAATCCGGTGCAGACAGAGATTCTTTACAGAACGGCTATAGAGGCGGCAGAGCTGGACAAGAATCAGACCGTACTGGACGCCTACTGCGGGGTAGGGACCATTGGTCTTTCCGCTGCTTCCAGAGCGAAAAAGGTGATCGGCGTGGAACGGAATAAAAGCGCGGTAAGATGTGCCTGGGAAAACGCAAAGGAAAACGGGATCCAAAATGCCCGGTTCCTCTGTGCCGACGCCACAGATTTTATCCGGAAGATGGCCGCCAGGGGAGAAAGAGTGGACGTAGTATTTATGGATCCGCCCCGGGCGGGGAGCACCCCGGAATTTTTGCAGGCAGTGTCTGCCATGAGGCCGGAAAAGATCGTATATGTGTCCTGCAATCCGGAAACCCAGAAAAGAGATCTGGAATTGCTCACAAAAGAAGGGTGGCAGGTGAAACTGATCCAGGGAGTGGATATGTTCCCCCATACCGAAGGGATAGAGACGGTGGTGTCTTTAGGGAGGAAATAGGCGGAGCTACAGCATTTCTATAGCTGAGTTCAGTATATTTGCCACCTTTAATTCCCTCATTGACAAAATATCTCCGTCATTTCATCGAGCAATGACGGAGATAAACTCTCTTCTGTTCTTTATTCCTGCGAGCAACGAGCCAAGCGGGCATGCTTCCATCGGGGCCTTTGACTATAAGAAAGTATCAGGAAAATTATCTTCAACTTCCCTGCTTCCATGAATGGGACGGAAGTGCTAGAACTGCCCTTGGAAAATGAAACAATGGTCGAGACGGTGGTGTCTCTGGGGTGGAAATAGAATGGTTTTCCAATACCAGTTTTCAACCTGCAGTCAAGGCAGTCACTATGCGGCTTTGTTATAGTCAACGACAGCAATTTCTGTCAGCATAGATTTAAGGCTCTCAAGGATCCTCTCGATTTTCTGCAGAGTAACTCCATTTAAAAATTCTTCACCGCACTGGGTACATTTTGTACAAGGTACATTTTTGATAATAATATAGCAACTGTTGTATTCAGTCATATAGGTTGTTGTGGATTTTTCTACATCGCCTTTACATAAAAAACATGTCATACTGATTACTCCTTTCTAGTTCGAAAATCAGGTTCCCATTTCGTAGGATCTGGATAATAAGCAGTTACAATCCAAAGAGCTTTTAAATCACTTCCAATAACTACATGCAAAAAGCGATTTGAAATTGCCATTCCCAAAATAAGGCAACTTGGATAGGGATAATCCGTTGGATATTGCTCTATTATTGTTCCGCTCTTTATACAATTTATGATATCTGAAGTTTTTATATCTCGCTGTTCTAAGCGTTTAGCTGCATGGAGCGTAATTTCAAGATTCTCTATAGTACATATTTTTCTTAAATCTTCAATGTTTAGTTCCATTATACACCGCCTTTAGATTTATAAACACATTATAACATTCTGCGTTCATTTTTGCATAGCTTATATTTTACCACTTTTGAGTACCTCACAGAGTTCAAAATGATTTCTCCTTGTTTTCAGCAACCCTTCTTTCTGTAGTTTTGACAGTTCTACAGACATGGCGGCTCTTTCCACACAAAGATAATCTGCAAGCTGCTGTCTGTCATAGGGAATATCAAAGGAAAGTTTTCCCTGTTTTATAGACTCCGAGGAAAGATAGGACAGAAGCTTTTCTCTGGTAGTCCTTTTGCTCATATGGGTGATTTTTTCGTTAAACAGTAATACCTTGCCTGCCAGTACAGCCACCAGGTTCCGGATCAGTTTATTATGGTGTTCACAGACGGTAGGGCATACCGACAGAAGCCGGCTGATGTTCAGCATCATGATCTCGCAGTGGCCGCAGGCGACTACATTGATGTTCAGAACAGAGCCGGGAGTGGCGGCGTAGGGTTCTGCGAAAAAATCACCTTCTTCTATTTTTGACATGATATTTCGATGTCCCCACAGATCTTCCTGCACCGCCAGAACAGAACCTTTCAGTACAAGGCCCATGGAGGTGGTGCTGTCTCCGGCGCGTAATATATATTCATTTGCTTCTTTGCAGAGTACTTTTGCGTCTATACAATTCAGGATAGAAAGAATCTCTTCTTCAGACATTCCCGAGAAAAAAGGACAGTTCTTCAGTATAAATAAATATTTTTTCAAAAAATCATCTCCTTGTTTGAAAACAAACATACATGTTGTGTTTAAAATACTATAATAAGGCCGTAAAGTCAAGGGAGATACACAGCAGCCCTATCTGAAAAGTATGAATGGAGGAATTAAAATGATTTTCAGCGGATGTCAAAGTAAATCCAAGGACGTAACCATTGAAGAAAAAATATGTCCCCAATGCGGAAATATAATAGAAATTTTTTCCACAGATACAGAAGTAAAATGTGATCACTGTGGTTTTGTAGCCTACAATGATAAACTCAGCTGCGTACAATGGTGCCAGTATGCCAGACAGTGCGTAGGAGACGAGATGTATGAGAAAATGCAGCAGATCAGTCAGCGCAACAGAGAAAAGAGGGAGAAAACAGTATGAAGAGAAGGATCATTCACATAGATGAAGAAAAATGCAACGGCTGCGGTCTTTGTGCTGATGCCTGTCATGAGGGGGCTATCGGCATGATAGAAGGAAAAGCAAAACTGCTCCGGGAGGATTATTGCGACGGCCTTGGAGACTGTCTGCCTGCCTGTCCTGCCGGGGCCATTTCCTTTGAAGAAAGAGAGGCGGCCCCCTATGATGAGAAGGCGGTTATGGAAAATAAACAGAAGATCCAGAGCCGGGGCATAGAGACTCCCACAGGGTGTCCCGGAAGCCAGGCCAGGGCCATTGTGCGTAAAGCAGAAGCTAAAGTCCGGGAAGCAGGAGTTGCTCCCGCTGATTCCCGGCTCAGACAGTGGCCTGTCCAGATCAAGCTGGCACCGGTAAATGCGCCGTATTTCCAGGGGGCAAAGCTGCTGATCGCAGCGGACTGTACAGCCTATGCCTATGGAGCTTTTCATGAGCATTTTATGAAAGATCACATAACCCTGATCGGCTGTCCAAAGCTGGACAGTGTAGATTATTCCCGAAAACTGACAGAGATCATCAGGAATAACGAGATTAAAAGTGTAAAGATCGTCCGGATGGAAGTTCCATGCTGCGGCGGATTGGAGCAAGCGGTAAAGACCGCCTTGAAAGACAGCGGGAAATTTATCCCCTGGAATGTAGCGGTGATTTCCACTGACGGAAATATCATAGACGAATAAGAAAAGGAGAAAAACAGATGGAAAACAAAATGTTTTGCTTTCAGTGTGAACAGACAGCAGGCTGCACTGCCTGTACAGGAAATGCGGGTGTCTGCGGAAAAAAATCAGAGACGGCGGTTCTCCAGGATGAACTGACAGGAGCCTTAGTGGGACTGGCCAGAGCTGCCAGAGGAGATACAGAACCGGATGAAAACACTTATAAGATACTCATTGAAGGCCTGTTTACCACAGTGACAAATGTAAGCTTTGATGATGAGGCTATCCGGAGACAGATCGAAGCAGTGAGAAGAGAAAAGGAGAGACTGGTGCCTCAGTGCGGCAGCTGCGGGGCGCCCTGCGGACAGAACGATGATTTTGATATGAAAGAGATCTGGGAAGCCCAGGAAAATATCCGCTCTCTGAAATCTCTGATACTTTTCGGGATCCGGGGAATGGCCGCATATGCTTATCATGCCAGAGTTCTGGGATACCGGGATGGGGAAGTGGATGAGTTTTTCTGTGAGGCACTGTTCAGAATGGGCTATGAAGACACAGTGGAAAAACTTCTTCCGGTAGTTCTGAAGGTCGGGGAGATCAATCTGAAGTGTATGGCGCTGCTGGACAGGGCAAACACAGAATCCTATGGAAATCCTGGGCCTGCCAAAGTATCCATGAAAGTGGAAAAAGGTCCTTTTATTGTTGTGACAGGCCATGATCTGAAAGATTTGAAGCTGCTTCTGGAGCAGACAAAGGATAAAGGGATCAACATCTATACTCATGGAGAAATGCTTCCTGCCCACGGCTATCCGGAGCTGAGAAAGTATTCTCATCTGAAAGGAAATTTCGGCACCGCATGGCAGAATCAGAAAAAAGAGTTTGACAATCTTCCCGGAGCTATTCTTTTTACCACCAACTGTCTCATGCCTCCAAAAGACAGTTACCGGGACCGGGTGTTTACTACGGAGATGGTAGGATTTCCGGGAACCGTCCATATAGGAGAGGATAAAGATTTTACACCGGTGATCCAGAAGGCCCTGGAGCTTGGGGGATTCCCGGAAGACAGAGAATTTGCAGGTATAAACGGTGGAAAGACGGTTACCACAGGCTTTGGTCATAATACCCTCCTTTCCCAGGCAGAAGCGATCGTAAATGCGGTAAAAGCCGGAAAGATCCGTCACTTTTTCCTGGTAGCTGGCTGTGACGGGGCCAGACCGGGAAGAAATTATTACACAGAGTTTGTAAAGCAGACGCCGGCGGATACGGTGGTATTAACACTGGCCTGCGGAAAATACAGGTTTAATGATCTGGATCTGGGAGACATTGATGGTATCCCCCGTCTGATCGATATGGGACAGTGTAATGACGCTTACGGCGCGATCCAGGTTGCGGTTGCTTTGTCCCAGGCATTTGGCTGTTCAGTCAATGAACTTCCTCTGTCCTTTGTATTGTCCTGGTATGAACAGAAAGCCGTATGTATCCTGCTGACCCTTCTCCACCTGGGAATCAAAAATATCCGTCTGGGGCCAACCCTTCCGGCGTTCCTTTCTCAGGATATCCTGAACTATCTGGTAGAGAACTATCAGATCGGACCTGTAACCACACCCGAGGAGGATATGAAAGCCCTTCTGAAATAGAAGTAAAAAATCTTTACCCCTGCCGATAATTATGCTAGACTGTCTATAGATGGAGCATCCTTGCTTCTATGCCCTGACCAAGAGCCGGGCTGCTTCATAAATATGGCAGGAAAGGAGGAGTTTATGGCGGAGAGTGAATTATTGGCAGCGCTTGCAGGCATGCTGGACGAGAAGTTAAAACCTGTTATGCAGAAATTGACAGACCTGGAAGACAGAATATTCGGCCTGGAAGACAGAATATCCGGCCTGGAAGACAGAATATCTGGCCTGGAAGACAGAATATTCGGCCTGGAAGATAGAATATCCGGCCTGGAAGATAGAATATCCGGCCTGGAAGACAGAGTGTCAGGTCTGGAAGGCAGAATGTCGGGCATAGAAGGAAAAGTAATAGGCTTGGAAGAAAAAGTGTCTGCGATACAAAAGATAACTGCAGAGACCCAGAAAGAGCTGACTGAGGTTAAGATGCACATAGAAAACGTTACAGATAAAAACATTACGTTATTGGCGGAAAACTACTGTAATTTAGCAAACAAACTTGATGAAAACAATAAAGTCACAGATGTCCAGCTGGCATATCAGATAAAAGTTAATTTCCTTATCGATGATATGGAGAAGATGAAAAAAGAGATTGCCGAGCTGAAAAGCCGC
>DWUX01000211.1 GCA_019120545.1 Candidatus Blautia stercoripullorum
CCAAATATGGCACAGGTGGCCGTTTAGGCTGGCAATCTGCATCAGTATTCCAGAGAACATTCCCGTAAATATATTTTCTGCTGTTAATTCTCTGTATATAATAATCCGAATTAGGACACCACATAATAACATTAGCCCGGGCATCCATTTCTTCGGGATCTTATTAAAAGCTGTTTTAAATGCATATTTAATGCACAAACAAATTCCCCATGTTAAAATATCAAAATACCCTAACAAGTCAGAAACATTAATATTTTCCATATCCACCACCCTTTTTGTTTATAAAGAGTTATTAATTATCTGTCCGTCAATAAAAAAGGTTATTTTTATCTATTATTTAAAATACTAATTTAATGCTTTATTTGTACCATAAAAGGAAATGGTGTAATAACTGAATAGAATACTATAACAGATATAAACATGTTAATAAAGATATGTTCATTTTAAAGCATCTAATTGAAGAGGTTTTATATAGTTGTAAAATGGTATTGTATCATGACCAACGAGGTTGCCGCATAGCATTATCTAATATAACCTTCTCTTATTTATACATTAAATATAAAATGCAATAAAAATAGATATGATGTTTCTATCATATCTAAACCATTATTGATCCTTATATTTTTAAACATTTTATCTTTTCTATTTTATCTATCTTTTAATAATTACTATAAAATAACAATTTGTTGTTGACATTTTTTCCGTTTTTGCCTCTTTATAAGTTGAATTTGCAAATTCAGAAAAAACAAGAAAGAGGTGTTGAAATCATGTTATTAAAAACAGGTGACAAAGGCATTCAGGTGACTTATCTGCAGTATGCACTGCATATTATGTGCTGCAGTCCCGGTGGGATTGACGGAACATTTGGAGCAGGGACCGAAGCGGCAGTAAGAAAATATCAGGAACGTCACGGATTATCTGTAGATGGCCAGGTTGGAGATGCTACCTGGAACAGTCTGACCGGCGAAATCAAGATCATTCAGAGAGCCCTGAGTCAGAAAGGATATTATTCCGGCTACATTGATGGTGTTGCCGGCGAAGGAACTTACAATGCTGTAATCCAGTTCCAGACGGCAAGCGGGCTGGCTGTAGACGGACAGGTTGGCGATGCTACAAGGGCAAAACTTATGGGAAGCGGTTCCCCCAGCAGCGGATCCGGTTCCGGTTTTCCGTTAAAACAAGGTTCCACTGGAGACAATGTACTTTACCTCCAGTATGGTCTACATATCATGTGTTGCAGCCCTGGTGGAATTGATGGCGTCTTCGGCTCCGGTACTGCTTCTGCAGTCATGAAATTCCAGAGTAAATACGGTCTGGCTTCTGATGGAATCGTTGGATCTGCAACCTGGAGCAAACTTCAGTCTCTAATCAGAGAAATCCAGAATGGACTTGTCAACCATGGATATAATACTAATGGAGTGGATGGTCTGGCTGGACCTGCAACTTATGAAGCAGTTATTGCTTTCCAGCGTGCCAATGGGCTGGCTGTAGATGGACAGGTTGGTCCTGCCACAAGAGAAAAACTGTTAGGCACTTCCAGCGATGGTGGTTCAGATGGCTTTCCATTAAAGCAAGGCTCCCAGGGTGCAAATGTACTTTACCTACAGAACGGCTTATGGATCATGTGTATCAACCCCAACGGCAGGGATGGTATTTTTGGCGCGGGTACAGAGGCCGCTGTCCGCAAATTTCAAACTAACTATGGATTATCTGTAGATGGCATCGTTGGTACAGCTACCTGGGAAAAACTCAGGAGTGTTATCCGTCCAATACAGCAGGCACTGGTAAATCACGGCTATAATACCGGCGGTGTCGATGGACTTGCAGGAGAAAATACCTACAATGCTGTTATCTCTTTCCAGAAAGCAAATGGGCTGGACGCTGACGGTATGGTTGGAAGTGCTACAAAAGCCAAATTAGGTATCACCAGCAGCGGAGGCGGAAGCGGCACAACATCCGCTACTTTAAGCGTCGGCTCCAATGGTTCACTGACAAGATACCTTCAGCGCATGTTAAATGTCTTAGGTTATAATATCGCTGTAGACGGAGACTTCGGAGATGGAACCAAAAATGCTGTCGTTTCCTTCCAGAATAAATACGGATTAGCTGCAGATGGTATCGTCGGCTCTGGTACCTGGAGTAAGCTCTTCTCTGTATATAAGGTTCCTGTATCCGGAACAGGCGTGCAGAAGATGGTAAATGTAGCCAAGCATGAACTTTCCTGGGGATTTGCAGAAGATAATTCTAATAATATCACACCTTATGGACAGTGGTATGGTCTTCAGGGCGGCGCTTGGTGTGCAATGTTCGTTTCATGGTGTGCATCTCAGGCAGGTATCCTTGGTACTACAGTGCCCCGTTATGCTTACTGTCCTTATGGTGTAAACGATTATCGGGCTAAAGGCAAATTTTACTCCAGATCCGGCGGCTATACGCCAAGTATTGGCGATACAATCTTCTTCTGGAACTCGGCAGATGGCGTTGTAGGACATACTGGTATTGTGATTGATGTCACGCCTACAGAAGTAGTAACCATCGAAGGAAATGCAACCGATGCAGTACGACAGAAACGTTACAATCGGACTAATACTTATATTCACGGATATGGGTGCAATGGAGGGATTACGTCATCTACTCCTACGCCGGATGAAATCAACAATGCTATTTCCCAAAAATGGGCGCAGCTTATTAGCGCAGCCGGCTATAATACAATACCTCTTAATCTTTCTGCCGAAAACTTCAATGTAGAACTGCCTATTTTTACCAGTGATTATCTGAAAGTCACATCAGAAATGTCTGCGACTACAAATTTGTATGAATCCAGTAAAAGTAATATAAACTTTAATGTTGTGAATGGAGAAATAACAGTTGAAGGTAAAGGTATACTAGAATTTCTGGAAGGTAGCCTCAGCCTTAGTGAAGAAGAAATGCAGATTATTCCTAAATTAGCTATGGCTTTTGGAGTGGGAAAAGGAAAAATGGAAGTTGGCATAGCAGGAGAGTGGATGACGCTTGCATATATATTTGAATCTAGCGTAGAGGTAACTGAAACCTTTTCTCAGGAATGTAGCTGTAAATTCACTTTCTACATCAAACCAGTTCCTCCTGAACAAGGTGGATCCGCTGAATCTGTGACAGTATGGGAATGGATTCGAGACCATCAAACTGAAATACAAGGAGCTCTTGGCGTCGGAATCATTGTATTATGTCTTGCCGCTTTTGCATCCGGGGTTGGCGAAGTCGGCAGTATTGTCACAGCTGTTGTCAATTTCTTCTCTAGACTTGCTGGCTTTCTTCTTTGAAGATATCTCTTACTTTCAAGAGAGGGATAAAAAATTATGCTTCTTTAAGTCCATAGAAGCTTAAAAGAAAAGGGGCTCAAGTATCTCAGCTTGAGCCCTTAATCTTCCATTTACTACCTTTAGATTTTTTATTCTCTTTGATCCATTTACATACCTTTTCATATTCTTGTTCCGTATCAAATAACGTTCTATACACATATAGGGGGATTTTCCCCTTCATAGAAAGGCATAGCCCGTTCTTATAAATCCCGGCCTTAGTCAGATCCTTATAAAATATTTTCTTAGTCATTCTTTTGTTAAAAATGACACAATCCACGATGAAACAGTCTATATCAAAAGATATTGTCTGTATATAACAGGTTTTTTCCCTTATCATTCGCCGCATTTCCCAGGAACGACCTGCTCTTAGGTAAGGGAGGACGACAACCATTGATAACATAAAAACCATAAAAGCAGCTTGTGCAAGCGTCTGATACATATCATGGTAACTGATTTCTCCTTTACCGTCATAAAGATAAAACTTATACATTATGAAAGTTCCTAAACTCAAAATTGCTAGTAAAAATAGCATCAGTATCCTAAAAACGATTTGAGATATATCTCGATGGTCTTTGTTTATATATAATCTCGTAAAGTCTTTTTTATTATATCTATATAGAAGTTTTACCATAACTTTTTTTCTCCTCATACCACTTTTTTATCTGTACTAGATCTCTCCTGTTTTTAAATAACGTTCTGGGAATATAAATATGCTCATCGTCATTTGGCCAAAGGATTATTCCTGTCTTATAAAAAGACATCTGCTTCACGTTCTGATATAATATAAAATCTTTTATATTTCTATCTCTGTCATAACCTAAAATTTGGATCCCATCGCATGAAAAAATAATCTTTTCTGTATAAATATTCTCACTATATAGGTACTCTCTCAATACCCAATATTCATCATATGCACTTGATATAATCACAAAGCTGGTAAAGCGTGCAGCAATATATCCTCCCCCCAATAGGAGTAATAGCACTCCAACAAAATACTCTCTATCCCAAGCACCCGTACGCATGGCATCTATCCAATTAAAAAGGCATCCTAAAAGGAAATAAATCAATGCGGTCAAAAATACTCCTCTTTCTCTACGGCGATATATTTTATAATTTTTGTGTTCCTCATGAAACACATTAAGGTATAAATCTTTTTTCTCCTCCAACGTTACCTGATATTCTTCAGCCATATATATCCACTCCTTCCGTACTTTACTTTTACAGTTTTGCCCGCTTATCTTCCATTTCTTTTATTTAATATAATGCTGTATCCTTTTTAAGGATTTAATGCTTGTTATATCTGAATACTATAAAAGGCCTGAGAAAAAGCATGAATCGTTTTTTCTCAGGCCCTTTTTCTTTCTACCGTCTTTTTTTCCTTTTTCTTCTTTTTCCCATATTTTTTTCTGCCGCTGCGGCCACTTCTCTCCTGGACTGCTGGCAGTTCCGGATACGTTCATCCAGTTTTTTATAACGTTCCTCCTCTGAATCCTGTTCTTTCAGCCTTTGTTTTACAAGTCTGCTGACAATTTCCATAAATTCCGGAGGGATTTTTTCCTGTTTTTTCTTTTTCAGAGGCGCTTCCGGCTTTTTCCCCTTCTCTGCCGGTTCCCCTTTAGAAAGGTCTTCGTTTTTATAAAAAAAGGGCGTCAGTTCTCCAATCTCCTTCAGAGAATACCCCCTTTTCTTCAGTTCCTTTATACTCAGAAATACCTGAATATCCCATCGGGTGTAGTATCTGTGTCCCATTTCATTTCTCTTAATAGGCAGCAGCAGCTCTTCTTCCCAATACCGGAGTACATGAGACTGGATCCCTAAAAATTTCACTGCCTGAGAAACTGAATAAATGGTCTCCTCCATATACTGACCCCTTTCACATTTCCTCTCCAACCATTATAGCAGACCTGTCCTAAAATGCAAGAAAATATGTTCGACAAAAACCGTTGACAAGTCCTATACAGAATGTTACACTAAAAAAACCAGGGAGCCCTGAAGGGCTGAGAGGAAGCGACTGAGACTTCGACCTGTATTACCTGATTTGGGTCATGCCAACGTAGGGAGTGTTTATATATCATACCATAACTCTATAATTCATGGATCGATCATATATCCGCGCCCTCTGTGGCGCGGATTTTTTTCAGATGGAGGATAATGTATGAGTTACACAACGCAGATGAACGCTGCCCGCCAGGGGATCATCACCCCTGAAATGGAAGCAGTGGCAAAAAAAGAGCAGATATCAGCAGAAGAACTTCGGGAGCTTATGGCCCAGGGAAAAGCCGTTATTCCGGCTAATAAGCTGCACACCTGTCTGGAGCCCAACGGAATCGGCTCTATGCTGAAAACAAAAATCAACGTAAACCTTGGGACATCCAGAGACTGGAAAGATCTGGATATGGAATTAGAAAAAGTAAATGACGCTGTGAAAATGGGCGCTGAATCCATTATGGATCTCAGTTCTTTTGGAGACACTCAGAAATTCCGGAGAAAACTGACTTCCCAGTGTCCTGCCATTATAGGCACTGTGCCTATCTACGACGCTGTGGTCTATTATCACAAACCCTTAAAAGAAATCACTTCTCAGGAGTGGATCGATATTGTAGAAATGCACGCCAAAGACGGAGTCGATTTTATGACCATCCATGTAGGCATCAACAAAGCTACGGCAGGGCGCTTCAAAAAGAACAAGCGGCTCACAAATATTGTATCCAGAGGCGGCTCTATTATTTTTGCCTGGATGGAAATGACAGGAGAAGAAAATCCCTTCTATGAACATTTTGATCATATTCTGGAGATCTGCCAGCAATACGACGTGACCTTAAGCCTTGGAGACGCCTGCAGACCTGGATGTATCGCCGATGCAGGAGACATTTCTCAGATTGAAGAGCTGGTCACACTGGGGGAACTGACAAAACAGGCCTGGGAAAAGGATGTACAGGTCATTATCGAAGGCCCCGGCCATATGGCTTTGAATCAGATCGAGGCAAATATGAAGATCCAGCAGACTCTTTGTCAGGGAGCGCCTTTCTATGTGCTGGGTCCTCTGGTAACGGATATCGCCCCGGGATATGACCACATCACTGCAGCCATCGGCGGCGCTATCGCTGCGGCCAACGGCGCTTCTTTCCTTTGCTATGTAACTCCTGCAGAACATCTCCGCCTGCCTGATGTAGACGACGTAAAAGAAGGGATCATCGCTTCCAAGATCGCCGCTCATGCTGCAGACATCGCAAAAGGCATTAAAGGCGCCGCTGACTGGGACCGTCAGATGAGCACAGCCAGAAAAAATCTGGACTGGGAAGAAATGTTCCGCTTAGCCATTGATCCCGAAAAGGCAAGACGATACAGAGCACAGGCCAAGCCTGAAAAAGAAGACACCTGCAGTATGTGCGGAAACTTCTGCGCTGTTAAAAATATGAACCGGATCTTAGAAGGAGAGATCGTAAGTATCTACGATGAGTGATAAATAAGGATTTCCCTTATGATAAAGAGGCTTTCCAGATAAACGCCCGCCCAGGGATTTATCTGAAAAGCCTCTTGTTATTTTTTCATATTCACAAACTTGGTATAATTTGGCATCCATACCAGATTTACCGTTCCGATAGGGCCGTTCCTTTGTTTTGCAATGATGATCTCCGCAATATTTTTGTTTTCAGAGTCTTTATTATAATAGTCGTCACGGTAGATAAACATTACCACATCGGCGTCCTGTTCAATAGCTCCTGATTCTCTCAGGTCGGAAAGCATAGGTCTGTGATCCGGACGCTGTTCTACTGCACGGCTCAGCTGGGAAAGCGCCACCACAGGAACATTCAGCTCTCTGGCCAAAGCCTTCAGCGATCTTGAGATTTCCGAAATTTCCTGCTGTCTGGATTCGCTTCGTCCGCTTCCTGTCATCAGCTGAAGATAATCGATAAAGATAATCCCCAGATTGTGCTCCATTTTATATTTCCTGCACTTAGAGCGAAGTTCGGAAATAGAAATTCCAGGTTTATCATCTATGAGCAGATGAGAATTTCCGATAATATTAGCTCCTTCTATCAGCTTTGCCCATTCTTCATCTTCCAGGTTACCTGTACGGATATTCTGGGAATCCACTTTAGATTCCAGAGCCAAAAGACGGTTCACCAGCTGTTCCTTAGACATTTCCAGGCTGAAAATAGCTGCTGTCACATCATTACGGAACGCCATGTACTGGGCAATATTAAGGGCAAAAGCCGTTTTTCCCATAGAGGGCCTGGCAGCGACCAGGATAAGATCCGACGGCTGAAAACCGGATGTTTTATAATCCAGATCAATAAATCCCGTAGGGATCCCGGTGACACTGCCTTGATTTCTGGAAGCCTTCTCTATTTTTTCAATAGCGTTCAGGACCACCTGGCGGATAGGAACAAACTCCTGGCTTCCCCGGTTCTGGACCAGATCAAAAATCTTTTTTTCTGTAGTTTCCAGAATATCCTGGGTCTTCTCTTTTCCCAGATAGCAGGCATTGCTGATCTCCTCCGTTGTTTTGATCAGCTTTCTCAGCATGGATTTTTCCGCTACGATCTCCGCATAGTATTTCACATTTGCCGATGTGGGCACTGCAGAAAGAAGGTCTCTCACAAACTCCATGCTGGAAATTTCCGGCGGCAGGTCCTTTTCCTTCAGTCTCTCCTGAAGCGTTACCAAGTCTACTGCTTTTCCCTCGTCGTTAAGCTCAATCATAGCCTCAAAGACTATCCCGTACTGCTGCTGATAAAAGTCTGCTCCGGTAATGATCTCTGAGGCTTCGATGATGGCGTCTCTGCTCATGATCATAGATCCGATCACCGACTGTTCCGCTTCTGTACTATGGGGCAGTATCCTTTTCATTAATGCCTCTTCCATACCGAGGATGCTCCCTTCTCTTTACGCTTCCTGAACCACAACTTTCAGTTCTGCAGTCACCTGAGGATGAAGTTTTACAGGCACCATTACTGTACCCAGTTCTTTAATAGGAGATGCAAGCTGCATCTTTTTCTTATCAATGTCATAACCCAGCTGGGCTTTTGCTGCCTCGGAGATTTCCTTTGTGGAAACAGAACCGAATGTTCTTCCGTTTTCTCCCACTTTGATCCCTACTGTCACCTGCTTAGATTCCAGTTCTGTCTTAAAAGCTTTGGCAGCTTCCAGATTCTCCTGGGCCACTTTTTCTTCATGTGCTTTCTGGAGTTTCAGTTCATTAATATTCTTAGGGGTGGCTTCCACTGCCAGCTTCTTAGGAAACAGCATATTTCTGGCATATCCATCGCTGACATTTACAATGTCGCCTTTTTTTCCCTGAGCTTTTACGTCTTGAATCAAAATTACTTTCATATTTCTATGTCTCCTTCTTTAATCATCTGGTCAATAGTCTCCTTCAGCTGTCCGATAGCTTCATCGATAGTAGCTCCGGGAAGCTGGGCGCCTGCCATATTAATATGGCCTCCGCCTCCCATCTTTTCCATTATGAGCTGTACATTCACTTCATCGATCGCCCTTGCGCTGATAAATATTTTATTCTGGTAATCTGTCAGGACAAAAGTAGCTTTCACACTGTCAATATTCAGCAGTTCATTTGCAGCCTGGGAAGCCACTACCGTAGGACTGTCTACTCCCTCTGTAGGGCATACCGCTATGGCAAAACAGCCTTTGTAGGTTTCCACATGGCGTATGGCCTCCGCCTTTGCCCTGTAGGACTGGAGATCGTCCCGGAACATCTTCCTGACTCTGGTCACATCTGCGCCGCATCTTCTCAGAAATGCCGCCGCTTCAAAGGTTCTGACTCCTGTCTTGGAAGTAAAGTTATTGGTATCAATGATAATTCCGGAATAAAGAGCATCCGCCTCAATATTGTAAATCCGGATATCATCTGAAAAGTACTGAAGTATCTCCGCCACCATTTCACAGGCCGAAGACGCATATGGCTCAATGTAGGAAAGAACCGCGTTCTGGATCACTTCACTTCCCTGTCTGTGATGGTCGAGAACTACGATGGTCTTGCTCATATGGAGCAGATCCTCGCACTCCGTATAGCTGGGTTTATTCGTATCTACCACTACCACTACTGTGTTATCATCTACAATATCCCTGGCCTCGTCGCTGCTGATAAACATATTTTCGTCATAGTCCTGATTGTCGCGGAAGCTTTCAATAATAGGGCGCACTGACATAGTTGGATTGTTTACCACAATATGGGCTTTTTTATTCAGCGATTTCGCAGCCCGGTAAATACCGATCCCTGCTCCGATGGAATCCACATCCGGGATCTTGTGTCCCATAACCACAACCTTATCCTTGCTCACCATAAATTCACGGAGAGCGTGGGCTTTTACCCTGGCTTTTACCCTGGTGCTCTTGCCCATCTGCTGGGATTTGCCGCCAAAGTATGTCATTTGATCCCTATCTTTGATCACTACCTGATCGCCTCCACGGCCAAGAGCCAGGTCGATGGCAATGCGGGCATACTCATAATTCTGGGAATAGGTAGGCGCATTAATGCCGATACCGATGCTGATGGTAACTGCCATATCATTTCCAATGTTGACAGTTTTCACATCCTCCAAAATATTAAACCGGTTTTTCTTCAATTCTTCCAGAGACCGCTGGCGCATTACCAGAATAAACTTATCTTTTTCCAGCTTTTTGATCAGACCGTCCACTTCTCCGAAATATTTATTCAGCTTTCTCTCGATCAAAGCTACCAGAAGTGAACGTCTTACCTCTTCTACACTGTTCAGGGCTTCTTCATAATTATCCAGATATAAAAGCCCTGTGACCAGCTTCTCATCTTCTTTCTGACGGATGTACTGATTCATCTCCGTCTCATCAAATAAATACAGAGCAGTCAGATCATTATGTCCTTCCGTCTCAATGAGTCCGGATTCTTCCAGCAGCCGCTGAATAGACATAGTCCGCATGATCGCCCTGTAGTCTTTTCCATCATACTGAAAAGTCACTTCTGCCTCATTCTCCCTGGGCAGCTTGTCCTTAGTCAGATCAGGAAAAAGATTTGTCACTGTCTTTCGATACCTGCGGGTCTTCCCGCAGAGCTTTGCGAAAGCGTCATTCATCCATAGGATTTTCCCATTATTATCCAGCAAAGCATAAGGCACGATAAATTCCTTCAGCAAAACTTTCTGAACCTGCCCATACTGAGTGGCAAAGGAGATCAGCTCGTTCATGATCACTGCCCTGCTGTGAAAATACAGAAAAACCACAATCAGAATATAAGCCGCAACAAAAACGCTTACTAATGTTCCGGCCTTTGCGCTGACAATAAATACCAGTATATCCATAACCACCAGCAAAACTGTCAGTATGAACGGCCACTGCATATAAAACTTCAGCTGGCCTTTGATTCTTATTTTTCCGTCCATAACATTCACCTGCCTGCGCGTTTAAACGTTTGTAACAGTCCTCCACAAAAAGATATTCTGCTATATTATATCATTATTTTTATAACAGCACAACTTTTAATTTGCCTCGGACAAACCCGCAAATAAAGCTTTGCACCCCGTTTTTCAGAATTTCACCTGCAAAAAAAGCGCACTGCCGAAGCAGTACGCTCTGTTTTTATTTAGTCCTGTACATAAGGCATGATAGCCATATGTCTTGCTCTTTTGATCTCTACTGTTAAAGCTCTCTGATGCTTTGCACAGTTTCCTGTAATTCTTCTGGGAAGGATTTTTCCTCTCTCAGAAACGTATCTTTTTAATTTATTTGCATCTTTGTAGCTGATCTCATTGTTCTCCTGTCCGCAGAATACGCAAACTTTTTTTCTTCTGCGTCCGCCTCTTCTCTTCATTGGAGAATCCGGTCTGTTACCTTTTTCGTAAGCCATGGTTTTTACCTCCTATCCATATGCACTGTCTTTTAACTAAAAGGCAGCTCTTCGTCAATTCCATCAGGAATGTTCATGAATCCATCTGCTGAAGCAGCGCTGGGGGATGGAGCCTCAGAATGAGCAGGAGCTCCTGCCGGAGCACGTCCGATATGGCTGTCACTCACTGCCTTGCTCTCTGCGAATTCCTGTTCCTCTACCACAACATCTGTTGTGTAAACCTTGTTTCCTTCCCGGTTTGTATAACTTCCGGTCTGAATGCGCCCTGTCACAACAATTCGGATTCCCTGACGGAAATATTTCTCTGCGAACTCTGCCTGTCTCCCAAAAGCTACGCAGCCGATAAAATCAGCTGTAGCCTCTCCGTCCCTTTTAAAACGACGGTCAACAGCCAAAGTATATCTGGCGATTGCCATTGAATTTTCTCCTGCGGAATATCTCACCTCAGGATCTCTTGTCAAGCGACCCATTAAAATTACCTTATTCATATAATCACCTCATATAATATTCAAACATACATTATCCAGAATCAGGAATTTTAAATGGATTCTGATCTGCGGTTTGCGGATTACGCTTCTTTTTTCACAACTAAATATCTTAACACATTATCCATAATGCGGACATGACGCTCAATCTCAGCAGGTGCTGTGGCATCAGCTTCAAACTGGATGAAGTAGTAATATCCTTCGCGCATTTTCTGGATCTCGTAAGCTAATCTCTTTTTGCCCCATTCTTCAACTTCTGTAACGTTTCCGTTGTAGCGGGTGATATAGCCTTTTGCTTTTTCTACTACTTCCGCACGAGCTTCGTCTTCCAGCTTTGCATTAACAACTAATGCTAATTCGTATTTGTTCATGCTTGTTGTACCTCCTTTTGGTCTTTTGGCCCCCTGAGATTTCCAGGGAACAAGGATAGCAGAAAGTGTCGGGAAACACTTTTCTGTCCTGAAATAATATATCACGGTTGATTATTTTAACATAAGCCCAAAAGATATTCAAGCCTTTTTTTTCAATTCTTTGGTACTTTTTTCCACAGCTTTTCTGGCGATCATGATCTGATGTCCGCAGCCGGTGCACTTCAGCCGGAAGTCCGCTCCCACTCTCAGTATCTCCCATTCCCTGCTCCCACAGGGATGCTGTTTCTTTAATTTAACAATATCTCCTACTTCATAATCAAATTTCATGTTTTCTTCCTCATCACTCCTGTATCTGTCTGAAGACTTCGCCTATAGGCTGACTGATCACCAGCTCCGCCATATTGTCTCTCGGCGTAGAATCCTTATTGACCACCACTAAATGTCTTCCTCTGAAATAATCAATAAGAGACGCTGCAGGATAAACCGAAAGAGACGTTCCTCCTATGATCAGCACATCTGCCTGTGAGATTGCCCGGACAGACTCCTGAAGGACCCGGGAGTCCAGAGCCTCCTCATACAAAACCACATCCGGCTTTATGATCCCGCCGCATCTGGCACATCTGGGTACGCCCCGGCTGTTTTTGACATAGGCAAAATCATAGAATTCCCCGCACTTCATACAGTGATTCCGATAGACACTGCCGTGAAGTTCCAAAACATTCCTGCTGCCTGCCATCTGATGGAGGTTGTCAATATTCTGAGTAATTACCGCTTTTAGTTTCCCGGATTTTTCCAAAGCCGCCAGTTTTTTATGAGCTTCATTTGGAAGAGCGCCTTCACAAAGCATTTTCGCCCTGTAAAACCGATAAAATTCTTCCGGATTTTTCATAAAAAAAGAGTGGCTCAAAATCACTTCCGGCGGATAGTCCCACTGCTGATGATACAGACCGTCCACGCTGCGAAAATCCGGTATCCCGCTTTCTGTAGAAACTCCTGCGCCCCCGAAAAACACAATATTTTGGCTGTCTGTTATAATTTTCTGCAGCTGTTCCACTGTTCCCTTCCCCATACTGATACCTCCTCTATTCCATTCTCTAATATTCTCCTTCCTGTCTTGCCTGGACTATAAACCGGGTCGCCTCATCCCCTGTGCAGGTAGACAGCGTGATTATTTTATCTTCCATTCCTGGTTTTATATGGAAATCAACCAGAGACTGCGCCTTCATTCTGTCCAGATACTCCTGAAACTGCTGATCCGGAGCTGAAAACAAAGTATAGGCTTCTCCTCCAGAATCCACAACATGGCTGGAAAAAATCTCATAGCGATAATTTTTTTCCGGTGTACACATCCAGATATAATTTCCCGGCAGGGATTCTTCACTTTGAAAATATTTTCTCAGAGTTCCGAACATAGAGCCATTTTTCATATTATGTCCGTAAACAATCGTATTACAGTCCTGAAAATCCCTGCTGTTAGCACAATCTATAAAAATAGCGCCTGCTCCGTTTTCATTTTTTTCAAAAGTATGGCTTAAATAATAGGAATTATCTGTTCCCTGGACCACTGGATAATTAATCTCCGTTCCTTCTATCTGAAGCCATCCAATGATATCCCCATTTATTTTTCTAAGCCCCTCCCAATCTATATCCGGGGGAACAGGTCCCTCTTTCTCCGGCTCTTCCGGGACCGTTTCCTCCACATCCTCCGCAGGCTCCGTCTGCACATATTTCAAAAGCCCTTCGTACTCTTCAGTGCCTGCTCTGTACTCCAGAAAAATCTGTATCAGCTGCACTGCGGAAAATACAAATATACAGGCGGCGGCGATCAATATCACATACCGCAAAATATCCCCCGCAGTCCTTTTATTTTTATCCATTTTCCGCTCTCCTCTTCCTACTGTTCGCCCTGGGTGGAAAACTCATCTAGTATTCCTTCATAGCTGCTGTCATAATTAGTGCTGTAGCCTTGCCGGCTGCCATCCTCCAAAATTCCCCGGGCATAAGAAACCAGGGACATCACCACAAGTACCAGGATGATTGCGCCTGCTATGATCACTCCCAGAAGATTCTTAGGATTTGTTCCATTATGACTATAACTTTTCTGCTTTACGGCTGTTTTCCCTTTATTTTTCGTGCCTTCCTCCCGGGTATGGACATGGGTCATTGGAACTTTGTCGCACGAAGACTGATTCAGGACTTCTTTATACCTGTCATCTGACTTCCGGTTATCCATACCGCATTCTGTACAGATGCCATCTCTTAACTTTCCTCCGCAAAGGATGCAGATATTCTTCATAGCTCACCCTCCTCACTCATATCCACATTTTATCATACTTTTTCTAAAAACTGCACAGAAAAATCTGTAAAAAATAAGCCAATGACGTCTTCTCGTCACCGGCTCTGGACTGTTAAAATAGCGGGAGTAGGATTTGAACCTACGACCTTTGGGTTATG
>DWUX01000212.1 GCA_019120545.1 Candidatus Blautia stercoripullorum
AAAAAGCAGAGATTTCGGGGGATTTTCCTTGAAAGATTATATCGAAGAGCGTGCTATAGAAATTGCAAATTTCATTATTGAGGAGAAAGCTACGGTAAGGCAGACGGCGAAGAAATTTGGAGTGTCGAAATCTACGGTACATAAGGATGTCACGGAACGTCTCCTCCAGATCAATCCCTCCCTGGCTGCCCGTGCCCGTATAGTACTGGACGTGAACAAATCGGAACGGCATATCCGGGGAGGACTGGCTACCAGGGAGAAGTATCTGCATCAGCATGGAGGATAAAAGAGAACTGAAGAATAAAAAATCTGTAAGAAACGAGGAGCATAAAAGAATGAAAGAACTAATACTTGGAAAAAGCGGGAAGAGAGTACCTTCCGTAATCGTGGGTTGTATGCGGCTTGGAGAGAAAGACCCAGTTTCCATGAACCGGTTTATCCATACAGCAATGGAACAGGGCGCGTGGTATTTTGACCATGCGGATATTTATGCAGGGGGAGCAAGCGAAGAGATCTTCGGCAAAGCCTGGAGCAAAGATCCGTCACTCCACAGGGAAGATATGTTCTTTCAGTCTAAATGCGGGATCCGAAAAGGATATTATGACCTTTCAAAAGACTATATCCTGGAGTCTGTGGACGGCATTCTCAGACGTCTGCAGACAGACTATCTGGATATGCTGCTGCTCCACCGGCCGGACGCCCTGGTGGATCCGGAAGAAGTGGCGGAGGCTTTTGATATCCTGGAACAGAGTGGAAAGGTACGGTTCTTCGGGGTTTCCAATCATAAGCCTATGCAGATGGAACTCCTGAAGAAATATGTCCGACAGGATATTATAGCTGACCAGCTCCAGTTCAGCATTCCCGCCTCCAATCTGGTGGCCAATGGGCTGGAAGTAAATATGGAAACAGCAGGATCTGCAGACAGAGATGGAAGTGTACTGGACTACTGCCGGATACAGGACATTACCATCCAGGCCTGGTCACCCTTCCAGATGCCCGGGTGGAAAGGCTGCTTTCTTGGAAGTGAGGCATACGCCGATCTTAACAGCGAACTTGAGCGGCTTGCAAAGCAGTATGAGGTAACGCCTACGACTATTGCCGCTGCATGGATCCTGAGGCATCCGGCGCAGATGCAGATCGTAGCCGGGACGGCAAGGGAGAGCCGTCTGGCGGAGATTATTGCCGGAGGGGACATTTGTCTTAGCCGGGAAGAGTGGTACAGATTGTACCTTGCGGCGGGACATATTCTGCCGTAATAAAACCATACCATCCGGGGCGGACTGATGTCATAGAGAAGAAATTTACATCAGCTTAGGTAGAAAAAACTCAGCATTTAGAGGGAAAGCGCTCAATATTCTTACGGATTCAGAACTCTGCTGGAATAGTGAGCGTTTTTCATATATATCTGTTTTAAAGAAAATAACAGTATTTTGTGGCAGTTAATTATATTGGTGTCGGAAGATTTGCGGTAGCACTGGAAAATAAGACGGTTCCAGCACAAAATTGTCAATTGGAAGTGAATCAATTATTGAGCTTAAAAAAGTGTCTGCAAGAATGGAAAACATATATGAGTAATGGTTATGACAGTTTTCTCCAGAGCGAAAACACAGTACTAAACTGGTACGAGAGAGAATCGCTACTTGGAGCGACAATTTTCTTGTAGATACTGCGGTGCAGGATATATCTGACGAATAAGAAAATACTACGATAAAGTATGGAGAGAATTAAATAAAGTACTTAAAACAGCATTGACATCTATCGCAATAACTGCAGGAGTAACCATTACAACAGCAGCTACATCGGGAGCTTTTGCGCCGACGATTGCAGTTATGTTGGGAGGAGCAAATTTTGCCGGTTTGGCATGTCCTAATTATTTACAGATGTGAAAATATTAAAATGAATAATGCCAGGGTGATGATAGATGCCATGATGTATAAAATGTGAATGGATATAGGATTGGAAAGAAAAAAGATTTTGCTATTCTTATTAACATTTGTAAATGACAAAATTTAATATTTTATCTATAATTATAAATTATATGTCAAAATAAGGGGGGATTGTCTATAACAGCGAATGATTTCTATCAAAATGTATTCCAATTGAAAGATCAAAATCTTATACAGGAGTTTTCCGATGCAACCCAAACTAGATATATGAAAAAAGGTGAATATATAGTTCGTATTGGAGAGGTTTTGAATGAAGTCTGTTTTATGGAAAAGGGAATTACAAGAGGGTATTTTCTTGATATAAATGGTAAAGATGTGACGGACTGTTTTAGCTTTCGCTGCGGTTCTACGATGATGCCGTTTTCTCAGCTGGAATTGGGCATTCCGTCTCCTATGACAATTGAAGTGCTGGAAGAGTCTAAATTTTTCTGTGTTCCAATCGCTACTGTGATAGAACTACAAAATAACTATTCAGAAGTTACGATGCTTTACAATAAGCTGTTGATTACGGCGCTGAATGAACACTGGAGGTTGAAGCAGGTATTGAATTCTTATACGGCAGTTCAGCGGTATCAATGGTTTTTGGAAGAGTACCCCGGGCTGATAGATCGGGTAAGTAATAAATATATTGCATCTTTCTTAGGAATGACGCCTGTGACGCTAAGCCGTCTGCGCAGGACACTGCGAGAGGGAAAGAGATGAAAGGAAGATAGAAGTGTTTTACAGCGATGGTACAGAAACGAATCCATATCAGGCTGCTGCCGCCGGGGTAATGGTAGTCAGGTCGAAAAAGAAAATGAAATAGTGAAATTAGCTTTATTCTTTTATACTCTGTAGGCGCTTAACTGAGTACTTACCGGAAAAGAGTCTGTGAAACGGCAAAGTCCGTAAACACAGATTCTTTTTTTATTTTAAAAACCGCAACGGTAAAAGAAGAATAACATTTTAGTATATGGTAAAAATAGATAAAAAAATGGAATAAAAATTGTGAAAAGTCACGTAAATACATAAAAAGGGACTCAAGTCCTTTTTGAAATGGTAAATTATAGGTAAGATGCAGGTAGAACAAAGAACGAAGAGAAAGAAGGTATGATTATGCATTATTCAGAGGACGCCAATAAACAGTATCATATTCAGGTAGGCAAGGGAGATGTGGGACGTTATGTGATCCTTCCGGGAGACCCCAAACGCTGTGTAAAGATCGCCAAATATTTTGACAATCCGGTCCTGGTGGCTGACAGCAGAGAATATGTCACCTATACCGGATACCTGGATGGGGTGAAGGTAAGCGTTACATCTACAGGAATCGGCGGACCTTCCGCTTCTATCGCAATGGAAGAGCTGACCATGTCCGGGGCGGATACTTTTATCCGGATCGGAACCTGCGGGGGCATGC
>DWUX01000213.1 GCA_019120545.1 Candidatus Blautia stercoripullorum
TTGTTTCTCAGTTCATTTAATAATAAAGCCACGATAACAGGAAGCACAACACCGAGAATGATAAAGGTAGCATTGTATAAAACTGTGTTTCTCAGAATGATCCAGGCGTCGCCGCTGCTGAACAGGAATTTGAAGTTGTCCAGTCCTACGAATTCGCTGGAAATAAGACTTTCAAAGAAGTTTCCTGACAAACGATACCGTTTGAATGCTACCAGGATTCCGAATAAAGGCAGATATGCAAATAAAAGGAACCAGATCGCACCAGGCATGCTTAAAACAAGAAGTTCTTTGTTTGTTTTAAGACGGGTGAAAAAGGACACCTTTTTTGCCTTTTCTTCTCTTTTCACTTCTTAACCTCCTTTTGCACTTACCATAACCGCCGGCCTGTTATTTTGTGCTTTTGTTTGTTCACATCTATAACTATACTGGATAAGTTCTCCAAATCCTAGTCGAAAACTTCCAGTTTTCCTGGACAGATTCTAGCAGAAAAAAATAGAAACTGGACAGATTTCAGGTAAAAAGCCAAAAAAAAACTGAAATTTTTCCACTTTTTAACAAAAACCCTGCGGGATCCGGCATTTTTCATAAATATCCGGAATCCCCGCAGGGTTTTTCCTGTTCGTTTCTGCTGATCCCAAAGGATCCTAATATTTTTTCATATTTCTCAGAGAAGCCGGCGAAACTCCGTAGCACTGCTTAAATTTCCGGTAGAAATAGCTGGTATCCGGATACCCTACTTCTCTGGCGATGTCGTTGATCTTCATGTTGGTATTCAGGATCAGATCCTTTGCAATGGAATTTTTCACATTATTCAGGTACTGGGCAAAAGACGACCCTGTTTCCTTCTGAAAGATCTGTCCCAGATAGGAAGCGTTCATATGGTACTTATAGGAAAGGGTCTTTAGATTCATATCCTCTTTATAGTTCTTCTGCACTTCCTCCATGATCTGCCGTACCACAGGGGTATACTGGGAATCTTCTGTGTGAAGGTAGGTGATGATCTCGGAAATTTCTGAGATAAATACGGCTTTCAGCCCTCTCAGATCCTCTGCCTGATAGATCTTCTCGATCATTTCAGAAACTCCCTGGAGATTGGTAGACTGAGTCAGCTTATATTCCCCCTTGATGTCCTGAAGGATCATAACGATCTTCAGGGCGATCTGATAAAGGACGTCTACTTTTACTCCGGATTCCAGATTATTGATAAACAGGTCCTCTATGTATCCTACCGCGCCTTCTCTGTCTTTCTTAAGGATCATCTTCCGCAGGAGTCCTTCGTCAATAGCTCCGTCTCCCCATTTCCGGTCCTGGATATCCGCTTCGCTTATACAGCTGCCGTATCCCTCCAGCATTTTATACTTCTGCAGTCTGGAAGCGGTCCCGTAACATTTTGGCAGCATTTCATAATCCTCTATAGGAGAAGTCACGGTCAGAAAACTCATGATCCCCATCTGACTTTCCAGACGGTCCTGAAATCCTCTGTAAAATTCTGTGACCTCCCTGTCCTTCGTTTCCTTTCCTGCATACAGAAGGAGAAAGAGGGTATCTGTTGCCAGATAAATGGCCTTGATCTTTTCCGGTTCCTTCTGAAGAGCAGCCAGCACGTCACTGAGGCTTGCCTTTTCACTGAGAGTTCCTGTATCTACCTTCATCAGGGAAGGATAGACTTTCTCCCCGGTCCCGATCTTCGGCAGCATCTGTTTAAATCCCGCCTCTCCTTCCTGGCTCAGCTTTCCCTTCAGGAAGCGGTGCCATCCGATCTTATCCTCCATATTCCCGGCACTTTCTCTATCCATCTTATCCAGATGTTCTCCTGCGCTTATCAGAGCCTGCTGAAGCTGCTCTTCATTAATAGGTTTCAGGATATATTCTTCCACATCCAGTTTCAGGGCCTTCCTGGCATATTCAAATTCATCATAGCCTGACAGGATCAGAAATCTGGTCCTGGGGCTGATCTTCCGGATCTCTTCCAGCAGCTCCAGCCCGTTCATCAGAGGCATTTCCACATCTGTTACCACAATATCCGCCGGTTCCTTCTGAAACATTTCCAATGCTTCTCTTCCATTGTGGGCCATGGCGGTCACCTCCATGGAAATCGCCTCCCAGTCCACAATATAGCGGATCCCCTGGAGAATGAATTCCTCATCCTCCACCAACATCACCTTTTTCATCTTTTTCATTCTCCTCTATCTTTATTGTAACAATCACCAACAGGCCTTTAGGTGCAGCCGCCTGCAGAAGAAGTCCATACTGGTCTCCATAAACTGCCTTAATTCTTCTGTTGACATTTGCAATTCCGATAGACTTGTCTTTTCTCTCCTCCGGAGAGTTTTCCCTCAGCTCTGTATTTTTTCTGTCGATCTCCTCCTGAGTCATTCCGATTCCATTGTCCTGGATGTAGAGAGAAAGAACTTCCCCCTCTGCCTCGGCCCAGATCTTCACCAGATTATCTTTCCGGTCTCTTTCAATGCCGTGGATAAAATAATTTTCCACGATCGGCTGGAGGACAAACTTGATAATAGGTTTAGACAAAAGCTCCACTGGACAGGATACCTTGGAAGAAAAGCTGCCCTGATACCGGTACTCGAAAAGTTCCATATACTGTTTGCAGTAATCCAGTTCCTGACCCAGAGTGATCACATCAGCCTCCTTCAGCTGGCTCCTGAATAAAGTCACCATGCTGTAAAGCATTTTTCCTACTTCCCGGTCCCCGTTGCAGATAGCTTTCATACGGATAGCCTCCAGGGTATTATATAAAAAGTGGGGATTAATCTGGCTCTGGAGAGCCTGCATCTGGGCGTTTTTCCTCTCAATTTCCGCCAGATAGCTTTTCTGGATATACAAGTTCAGATCTTCGCACATTTTATTAAACTGATCCGCCACCATATCCAGTTCATCCCCTTTTTTGTTTACCTTCAGTCTGGTCTGAAGGTTTCCCGTTGTCACCTGGTTCATGGCATACAGGATAGAATCTACCCTTGCTGTAAGACGCCGGACATAGTAGCCGATCCCCAGGATCCCCAAAGCCGCCGCCGCTACCCCTGCCGCCAGGATCATAGCCAGTGTCCGAAAAGAAAGGGCTGACGCCTGGCTGATATTCAGGAAGGTATAAGCGGTATAAAAATTTCCCGACTCTTTCAAAACAAGATATCCGCTATCTTCCATCCTTTTCTCCCACTGCTCCACCGGAGGATCCTGATAGATCACCTGGTCATTCTGGTTGCAGACAGTCAGATCTGTATATGGATTGTCCTGGATATTCCGGAATCTTCTCTCTCCTTCAAAGGTAAAGATCATACAGCCTGCCCCGGTCATATTGTCCGGATCCCGGATTTCTTTGACATAGAGCAGTTTTCCCTCCTCCTTAAAATCCGGCTCCTCTATCTCTTCCAGCCTGGCTTTTCCGTCTTTGCCGGGATAGAAGATCTGCTGAGGATAACACCTGGTCAGATTCAGGGTATCATAACTGATAATCTCAATACATTCCAGATTTCCGTATCCTTCAAAAGCATCGTTGATAAAATCATAGATCCCTCTGTATGCCAGGTTGTCTTCCGCGGAATACCGGTCCAGTCCGTATTTCAGATATTCCTCCGGGCCCAGGCTCAGATAGGCCAGCAGATCTTCCAGTTCTGTTTCCGTACGGTAAAGATCCTGGAATAAATAATCGCTGGTTTTCTCTGTCTCTTCAATATACTCTGCGGCTTCCCGGTTGATCCGCTCCATAGCCTGGCGGTTATTTTCCAGGATCCTCTTCCTGGAATCTGAGATAAAATAGACCACCAGGGCTGAAACAATGCACAGCACGATAGCCGTATAAGACCAGAACATTTTAAAATAAAGCTGCGCCGGTTTTTTCTTTTTCATAGCCTCCCCCCCTATCTGTTCCATAAACTGTCCGCCCTCTGCCGGTTTTCCCGGTCCGGGAGCTTTCCTTTCTTTTCCGGCTGTTTACAGCAGGAAAAGAGGGTGCAAATTAATGCCCCTCTTCAATAGCTCTCAGGACTCTCTGGTTCATAAATACTACCATGAATCCATATATACTTGCAATAAATAGAATAAAAGTTCCCGCCTGGATCTCCAGCAGCATAAGCACCACTGCCAGCATAGCGGTATTTCCCAATGTGATCACCGGCCTGGTGATACACAGGCAGAAAGCCCCTTTAAAGATATCCCGTATCTTCATCTCATATCTGGAAGCCAGCAGATAAAGATCCGGCGTCAGGATTACTGCCCCGGCAAAAAGGATCCCGAAAAGGATCGCCAGAGGCAGGATGGGCATCTGCACAGAGAAAAACTCTGTATTTGTCCAGAATATCCAGACCAGGAGAAGCTGCAGGGCAGCTACTCCCATCTTTCTTCCCCAGGAATCCAGATATCCGGCTTTATAATCTTTCCACGCCGTAGTATCCGTCTTATGGAGTACCCGGTTCATAGCGAAAAACACGCCGCACAGAGCCGGTCCCGCCCAGACGGCGCAGACCAGAAACAGGGGGAAGCAGGCTCTTACCTGGCTGATCCCCACAAAAAGGAAAAACAGCAGAACAGGTATATTCGACACAAGAAAGAAAAAATTAATTTTCAAAAAATACAAAAATCTGTCACAGGCTCCCAGTATCTTTTCAATATTAAAAATTTCACTTAACACCTTACTTCCTCCTGACTTTCTTACAGTTTAAAAAGCAATGTCTTGATCTCGTAGGGATGAAGGCTTACCTCCACCTTACCCTCTTTGGGCTCTTCTATAGGCCGCTCCATCAGATCTCCTTCCATCCAGGCGCCAAAGCCAAATCCAGGATCCAGTACTACCTTCTGGGAAGAACCTGCGAAATCATGGAATCTTACCACCAGATACTTTCCGTCTTCTGATTTCTTTACCGCATCTATCTCTACCTGAGGATTATCCAGAGTAAAGAAGCTGCCGTAGCCGGTCTTATCCTGTCCTTCGAAAACATCCATAGGATTATTCAGTCCGTAGGCTTCTTCTACTACATGTCCTGCCACAAAGTCTCCGGTATGAGGCAGGAAAGCATAAGTAAACTCATGGGTGCCCAGATCCTGGAGATGATCCGGCTGAAGGCCTGAACGAAGAAGAGACAGACGCATAACATTGTCTTTAATGTCGTATCCGTACTTACAGTCGTTCAGCAGGGCAGCGCCGTAGTTTCTCTCGGAGAGATCTGCAAACCGGTGTCCCACACTTTCAAATCTGGCCTGATCCCAGCTTGTATTCCAGTGATTTGGTCTGCGGACATTTCCATACTGGATATCATAGGTAGCATATGTGCTTCTGATATCCACAGTAAAGGCTGTCTTGATCAGCTGCTGTCTTTCATGGAAATCAACCTTAGTCTTAAAATCGATCCTTCTGCTGTTACTGTGGAAGATCATATCCTGGAAGATAGCGGTATTCATATAATTCCATTCCATATGGATGGTTAACCGCAGAGGTCCCATTTCCGTGATCTGGAAATCGGTAAGATCTGTGATCTCCCGCATTTTCTGCTGATAGAAAATATCAATATCCCAGGCGTCGTTGTCGATCGGCTTATCCTCAAATACCTGAAGGACGTTTCCTCTCTCTCCGGCTGCCAGCACTTCTCTGCCGGCTTCTTTGTCATAAAGGCGGGTGATCTGGCCATACCCATTTAACTCTGCCAGATAGAATGGCGTCTCCACCTTTCTTCCCTGTACTTTGAAAGGTGTCTGTTCCCTTTCTTCCCTGCCTTCTTTTACAAAGATCGTCTTGTGTCCCATGGCAGGCACATCTGTCACCTGTACATAAGCCATATCTCCCTGATCCTGGGAAACAAGGAGTTTTCCATCCTCATCAGTAAAGCTGCAGGAGCCGCTTACCGGAAGGGCCACAGTCTCGTTCATATTCCATCCGGAAGCGTTATATACGGTGTACGCCTTTTCTGTATTTTCCATAGAATCCTTATGGAAATCTTCCAGGACTTCCATACCGATTTCCTGGATCTTCTGATAGTCTTTTCTGGAATCCTCATATACTTCATGAATGGAAGATCCCGGGATAATATCATGGAACTGATTGGTAAGGATCATCTTCCATCCCTTGGTCAGCTTTTCCTGTTCTGCCAGGGACAGATCTCCGGCTCCCATGGCGGCCATGGCAGTCATCCACTCTGCTCTGCGGTACAGAAGCTCCATCTTCCGGTTCATTCTCTTATTGTAAGCCTGGCTGGTATAGGTACCTCTGTGATACTCCAGATACAGCTCCCCGTCCCAGGTATTTACATATTGATCTGTATTTTCCACGTTTTCCTTTAATTTCCGGAAATACGCCCCTGCTGTAGAAGTTTTCAGGTTAGGCAGCCCCGGGATCTTGTCGATCCTTCTTCTGGCTTCCAGCAGATCACGGTTTACACCGCCTCCTCCGTCTCCATATCCGTAAGAGATCAGAAGATCTTTGTTCATAGCCTTTTCACTGTAAGACTCCCATACGCCCTTTACCGTCTTTGGCGTCAGCAGACCGTTATAGGTATAGAACCAGGAATCCGGTCCGTTCCAGGGTTCCGGGGTAGTAATAAAGTGTGTGAGCACCTCGGTACCGTCCATTCCTTTCCAGCGGAAAGTATCATGGGGCATACGGTTAAACTGGTTCCAGCTGATCTTGGTAGTCATAAACACATCAATGCCGGACTTCTTCAGGATCTGGGGCAGCGCCCAGGAGTAACCGAATACATCAGGAAGCCACAGATATTCCACATCTTTCCCGAATTCTTCTTTCAGGAATCTGCTTCCGATGAGGAGCTGCCGGGTCAGGGATTCTCCACTGGTCAGGTTGCAGTCGGCTTCCACCCACATGCCTCCGTCGGCTTCCCACCGTCCTTCTTTCACCCGTTTCTTGATCTCCTCAAAGATTTCCGGAAAATCTTCTTTTATATATTCGTAAATCTGAGGCTGTGTCTGAAGAAAAATATATTCTGGGAACATTTCCATCATACGCAGTACTGTAGAGAAAGAACGGGAAGCTTTCTCATGGGTATGTTTCAGTCTCCACAGCCATGCCATATCAATGTGGGTATGTCCCACACAGTAAACATTCACCGAAGAATGTTTCTCCATCTTATCGATCATTTCATTTAAGGTCTGATCTGCCTGGTGAAGGGACTCATAAAAAGTCTCGCTTCCGGGATAAGACCAGTCAATACAGTGGCAGGCATGATCCAGGGCATTCCTCAGATCATATTTCACCGGATTTCCATCCTCCAGATTGGCAATGGTATCCAGGATCAGAGTTCCCATATAATAAAAGTCATCTGCCTGTTCATCTAAGCAGGCCAGATCCGCCTGACGGATCTTATGTTCCTGAACAGCAGGAACCCCTCCGCCTTCCAGCCCGGACCAGAGACGGAAGGTAAGATTTACAGTTTTTCCGCAGAACTCTTCCGGGAAAAATACTTCCTTGTGATTTACATCTACGCCCTGATAGGGTTTTCCGTCAATATAGCACATAGCCTCAAAACCGGAGTTATTTCCGGCTCCTGTATTGCCGAAATCAAAAACGCCTACAACTCTCTGACCTTTCCACTGAGCCGGGATCTCAATATCCTTGTGCATCCAGAGATAGCGGTCTCTTCCAGACCAGCAGTCCCCGGTATGTATGGTATCCCAGCTGTCAAACTCTGCGGGCACCTGAGGATTAACCACTCCCTGAAGATCTTCCTGTACCGCAAACACCTCCAGATTCCGGATATTCCTGTATCTGTATTTTTTCACTTCTGTAATTCTTCTGTCAAGTTTCCTGTCTGTTAAAAACATATCTTTCATAGGAACCCTCCTGTGATTTCTATTGTAATGTTGTAGTTTTCTGTTTTCTTTATTATACGAAACATTCCCGGGCACTACAATTTTCCATTTTCTACATTTGGTGAAAAAATTATATGCTGTCTGCTTTCTTTATGGTCTCCTCCAGTTCTTCTCCTTCCAGTATCACGATCTTCAGCCAGTTTTTTTCTACACCCAGAGGCGGGATCTTGCGAAGATCGCCTCTTTCCTCATGGTATCCTCTTCCGTATACGCTGGAGTTGGCCGGCTCCAGTCCTACCACATAGTCTCCGCTGGCAAGGGACTTCCATTCCATAAAATAAGGAAGACGCTCTTTGTTGAATTCCAGCCGGATTCCCAGACCCAGTCTTTCGTTGATTACTGCGGCAAAAGTATTTCCTTTTTCATCTGCCTTCAGCTCATGAAGAAATACATATTCCGGCTCATTGTCCACAGGCGCTTCCATCTTCCAGTACAGCTCCTCATGGCCTTCTGCCTGCTCATCTCTTGGAATCACTTTCTTTGTAGGGATCACGATCCTGGCATTTTCCTCCAGCAGAGGATAACCCACATTAAAATGATATAGCAGCATAGCCGTCTCTTCCCGAAAGCCCTGGTTTTCTATAGTATCCTCAATAAGAATCTCCTTACCCGGCCAGGAAGTAGTGATCTTTCTTTGAAATACCATATTTTCACCAAACAGTTCTGCTTCCCGCATTTCCCCCTGGACTGTCATCACATAGGAGTCCTCCTCCCACCGGGTCCAGGCCCCTGTATGTTCTGCCGGCGTGGTCCGGATCCTGCCGTGCATGGGATAGTCCTTTCCCTGTGAAGAATACGGCGCGCAGATATTCTCCAGCCCGCAGGTAAACATCATGCCTCCCATAATACTCCTCTGGGCTTCCTGTCCATTGGTGTCATAATGATTTCTCCCCTGAAGACCGGGTTTTGACAAAAAGCTCATATTTATCCCTTTATAAGACAGCTCCGCCAGGTCCAGACACTTATCCTTCATCACTGTAAAATTCAGGGGGCCGTTCTTGATCTGCCAGGCTTTCATTCCCCCTGCTCTGCCTTCTTCATAAGAAATTTCCCGTATCTCGGCTGCCTGGGCCATATGCCCGGCATATCGGAATATTTTTTCTTTTTTCATCTGCTTCTATCCTTTCTCCAGTGTTATTACGCTCTGATCTTTAAACGATATCCGCTGCAGTCCAAAAACAGTTCTGCATACATGGCGTTTGCCCAGGAAAACCATTCTCTGGTATATCTTGTGTCATCATCCACATGAAATCCTTCATGCATGACTCCTTTTCCTCCGGTAGTAGCTGCCATATTTCTCAGTATCCTTTTCTTTTCTTCAGGATCTTTGCTGGTCAGCCCCCGGACAGCCATAGAAATATGCCAGATATAGCTGGAAGGAGTATGAGGACTGCCGATACCTGCCGCCTTTTTGCCTTCATAATAATAAGGATTGGCATTGCTGAGAAGAAATCTCCGGGTATTTTCCCCGGTATCCGGATCCCCGGGATAGCCCAGATAATCCATAGCCAGCAGGCTTGGCACATTGGCGTCGTCCATCAGATTATACATTCCATATCCGTCTGTCTCGTAAGCATAGATCACCCCGAATTCTTCAGTAGCAGTTTTTCCTATGCTTTCTATGGCATTGTAGATCTCTTCCTTCAGCTCCCTGGCTTCTTTCTCCAATTCCGGACAGTGAAAGATCTCCCTTTCCATCTCTTCCAGATATCCCAGTACTACCACGGCGAACATATTAGAGGGGATCAGATATCCATAAGTGCAGGCATCGTCACTTGGCCGAAAACCTGACCAGACCAGCCCTGTATTGGATTTTACCAGAGCGCCTTTTCCTTCTCTGGAAAGAGTATCATTATAAAAACTGTTGCCTCTTATAAAACGATAGTCTGAATTTTCTTCATGAGCCTTCTCTCTGCGGAAAACTTCCAGGATCTTTCCGATACCTTCCTGAAAATCGCCTTCGAACTGGGAAACACACCCGGTATTTTTCCAGAGCAGCCAGGCCATCTGTATGGGGTAGCAGAGAGAATCCACCTCAAACTTTCTCTCCCATACCCAGGGATTCTGATCCGGATCATCCTTTTCCCAGCAGGCGCCGCTGGGGGAAGAGTTGAAGGCATTGGCGTAAGGATCGATACAAATATACCGGAACTGCCGCTTTACCAGTCCTGCTATGATCTCCCGGATCTCCCGGTCTTCCTTTGCCAGAAAAATATAAGGCCGAAGCTGGGCTGCCGAATCCCGCAGCCACATAGCGGGGATATCCCCGGTGATCACATGAGTAGTTCCGTCTTCCATTCTTTTCACTGTGGTATCCAGCGTATTGGTATAACAGGTTTTAAACAATTCCAGCAGTTCCGGCTCATCCTTCCACTGGTCCTTCAGAGATTCAAATAAATCTGCCATTACTTTCGGTATTTTTTTCTCCATAACTATATCTCCTGTTTCTGTTTTATTTCCGCATTTTTCAAATTATAACACAGAAGCGGAGACCTCAAAAACTGTAAAAATTTTTGAAATCTCCGCTTATTTTCATAAACATAAACCCATACCGGCTCTTACTTCCGTCCAGATGGAATTTTCTGTTTTACCTGCCTCATACACTGCTTCCGCACAAAATAGAAACATACCGCCTGCATAATGATCGTAGCGATCCAGGACCCGGGATAAGAAATAAATAAAAAGTGAAGGGACCTGTGCTGAGGGAAAAATGCATAGATCCACAAAACCCTGGTACCTACTGTTCCGATAATAGAGAGGATCATAGGCACGCCGGAATGTCCCATTCCCCTGAGAGCTCCCGGGATAAGATCCATAATACCACATAGGAAATAGGGCACTGTGGTAATGGACAAGATTTCAAGGCCGCACTGGATAACCTCCGGATCGCCGGTGTAGATTCCCAGCACCTGGGAACCGAATACATAGGCGCCCACTCCAAGGACTGCAGACACTCCTACAGAAAGGATGATGCAATCCACAAAGACCCTGTCCATTCTCTTTGTTTTCCCTACACTGTAGTTCTGGCTTGTAAAACTCATACATGCCTGGGTCACTGCATTGACCGCCGAATATAAAAATCCCAGCACATTATTGGCGGCGGTATAACCGGCCATTGCCGTGGAGCCAAAGGAATTCACCGAAGACTGGAGCAGTGCGTTGGAAAAATTGATCACCGTGCTCTGGATCCCCGCAGGTATCCCCACCTGGAAAATACGTTTCAGATATACGCTCCGGATCCTGAGCTTTGAAAAACGAAGCTGATAGCTTCCTTCTGTCCGGTGTAGACACCAGAGCACCAGGATACAGGAGATCATCTGGGAAGCTACCGTTCCGATAGCCACTCCTGCCACACTCAAAGGGATCACGATAACCAGGAGCAGATCCAGCACCACGTTGGTCATTCCTGCCGCCAGCAGGAAAAGCAGAGGCCGCTTTGTATCCCCCACTGCCCTTAAAATGGCAGCCCCATAGTTATACAGCATAAAAAAGGGCATGCCCATGAAATAGATCCTCATATAAAGTACAGACTGATCGATCACATCTGCAGGAGTATCCATAAGCTCCAGGGCAAACCTGGACGCTCCCACTCCCACAAAAGCCATAATGATACCGCTGACAAAAGCCAGTGCAATGGCTGTATGTACGGCTTCTGACATTTCCTTGTCCCGGCCTGCCGCATAATATCTTGCCGCCAGGACATTAGCTCCCAGCGAGATCCCGATAAACAGGTTGGTAAAAATATTGATCAGAGCCGTGGTAGAACCCACCGCCGCAAGAGCCTGGCTTCCGCTGAACCTTCCCACCACAATAATATCCACCGCGTTAAACATCAGCTGCAGGATACTGGTGAGCATAAGAGGAAGGGAAAAGGATATCAGCTTATCCATAATGGAGCCATTACACATATCTATCTCAAATTTATTCTTTTTCATGGACATTTCCCCCAAAATTCGCTTTCTGCAAAGCTTATCTTACTGCTTTGCACAAATTTCGTCAATAGGGGGCGTCCCGGAATGCAGCTTCCAGTGCCGCGATCAGATCTTCCCCATTCTCGATCCCCACAGACAGACGGATCGTATTTGGCCGGATCCCCTGCTCCAGCAGTTCTTCCGGGGCGCACTGACTGTGAGTAGTCGAGGCAGGGTGGATGACCAGTGATTTGGTATCTGCCACATTGGCCAGCAGGGAAAAAATCGGAAGATGATCAATAAACCTCTGTGCCCTCCCGGCGTCTCCTTTTATCTCAAAGGTAAATATAGAGCCCCCTCCCTTTGGAAAATATTTTTTATACAGTTCATGGGTAGGTTCACTTTCCAGAGACGGGTGATGGACCTTCTCCACCTGGGGATGAGCTGCCAGATATTTTACCACTTTCAATGCGTTTTCTGTATGACGCTCTACTCTGAGAGAAAGGGTCTCCAGTCCCTGGAGGAGGAGAAACGCATGGAAGGGAGATATAGCAGCCCCGGTATCCCGAAGAAGCACAGCCCGGATATAAGTTACAAAGGGAGCCTCCGGCGCCGCCTCTGTAAAAACAGCCCCGTGGTAGCTGGGATTTGGCTCAGAGATCCAGGGATATCTTCCGGAATCCTTCCAGTCAAACCTTCCGCTGTCCACGATAACCCCGCCCAGGGCTGTTCCATGGCCTCCGATAAATTTCGTAGCGGAATGGACCACAATGTCCGCTCCATATTCTATGGGCCGCACCAGGTAAGGTGTGGCAAAGGTAGAATCTACGACCAGGGGAATGTTATGCTTGTGGGCGATCTTGGCCAGCTTTTCCAGATCCGCCACATTAGAGTGGGGATTTCCCAGAGTCTCTGTAAAAATCGCTTTTGTATTTTCCCGTATTTCCTTTTCAAAAGCCTCTTCATCCTCAGGATCTGCAAAGCTGGCTGTAATACCGCTGGTCAGAGGAAGGGTATGGGCCAGAAGATTATAAGTTCCTCCATAGATCCTTTTGGAGGCTACGATATGTTCCCCTGCTTTTGCCAGGGCCTGAAAAGTATAGGTAATGGCTGCCGCTCCCGAAGCAGTAGCCAAAGCCCCCGTTCCTCCCTCCAGAGCCGCCATTCTCTGTTCAAATACTTCCTGTGTGGGATTGGTCAGCCTTCCGTAAATATTTCCCGGCTCCTTGAGAGCAAACCGGTCTGCTCCCTGGCGGCAGCTGTCAAACACATAAGAAGTGGTGGCGTAAATGGGAACTGCCCTGGCCCCTGTTGCCTGATCCGGCTGTTCCTGCCCCGTATGCACCTGTTTTGTCTCGAAGCTCCAGTTTTTAGAATCTCTTATATCTGCCATAATACTTACCTCCCGTTTTCTTTTGATGGAATTTATCCTATCATGGCAGCAAAAAGCTGTCTAATACACAAAAAAGATACCCGGTTATAGATCCAGTCTATAACTGAGTATCTTTGCTGTCTGAATTTTTAAGAGATTCTTTTAATGCTTCTATATACAGTTCTCCCATTTTGCTGAGAAATGTATTCTTTCTTACCACATACCCGATCTCCATAACGCTGTTCTGATTTTCTTCATCATCCTGGAAGGGAATGGCGGCAAAATCATCTCCGTTCAGTTCCTGGCTGATGATCCCTGAACAGAGAGTATAGCCATTAAGCCCCACCATCAGGTTCAGCATAGTAGCTCTGTCATTTGCCCGGATGATCTTGGGATATTCATTGGTGGACAGTATTTCTTCCGCCAGATAAAAGGCACTGTTATCCCCCTGCTCAAAAGCCAGGCAGGGATACTCTGCCAGCTGATCAAAGGAAATGGCGGCCTGCCCCGCAAGGGGATGTCCCTTCCAGAGATATACATATGCCCGGCACTGTGCCAGGGGATGGAACTCCAGTCCTGCAGTCCTGAGAAGCTTTTCCAGGCTCTTCCGGTTAAAATCCGACAGGTACAGAACGCCGATCTCGCTTTTCATAGTGCTCACATCCCGGATCACCTCTGCCGTCCTGGTCTCCCGCATGGCAAATTCATATTTTGACATATCAAACTGTTTCGCCATATCCACAAATGCCTTTACCGCAAAGGAATAGTGCTGGGCCGATACTCCGAATTTCTTTTTCAGGGAGCCGTTCTTTCCGTACTTATCCAGTATCTCTTCATATTGCCCGTAAAGCTGCCTGGCATATAAGAGGAATTCTGCCCCGTCATTGGTCAGGGTCACCCCTTTGCCGCTTCGGTGGAACAGTACGATCCCCAGCTCTTTCTCCAGCTCCCGGACCGCGCTGGTCAGGGAAGGCTGGGAAATATACAGCTGTTGCGCAGCTTTATTAATGGAGCCCTGCTCCGCTATGGTAATTACATAATTAAGCTGATTTAA
>DWUX01000214.1 GCA_019120545.1 Candidatus Blautia stercoripullorum
TTCTGTGATCATGGTGATCACATTGGTATTTCCGGCAAATCCTGCCCCTTCTACCTTAAGATTATTCGCCACGATCATGTCCAGATTTTTGCTTTTCAGTTTTTTCCTGGAATTTTCCAGCATATTCTCTGTCTCCATGGAAAACCCGCACAGGAATTGACCCTGTTTCTTATGTTCTCCCAGATATTTGAGAATATCCCTGGTCCTTTCCATTTCCAGGGAAAGATCCTCTCCCTGTTTCTTCACCTTTTCCCGGCTGACAGCTTTTGGCCGGTAATCTGCCACTGCCGCCGCTTTGATGATAATGTCCTGTTCTCCTGCCCGGCTGGTCACTTCCTGGAACATCTCTTCCGCTGTGACCACCGGAACGATCTGAACAAATTCCGGCGGGTCAATGGCGACAGGTCCGGATACCAGAGTAACCTGAGCTCCTCTTAACATAGCCATCTTTGCCAGGGCATAACCCATTTTTCCGGAAGAATGGTTAGTAATATACCGTACCGGGTCAATGGATTCCTGAGTAGGTCCTGCAGTGACCAGGATTTTCTTTCCCTCCAGGTCTTTGGGGAAAGCGATCTCCTTTAAGATATACTGGAGAAGAAGTTCCGGTTCCGGCATTTTTCCCTGGCCGGTGTCTCCGCAGGCCAGATAACCGGAGGCCGGGCTGATCACCTCATAGCCGTAGTGTTCCAGTATTTTCAGATTATCCTGGACAATGGGATTCTCAAACATCTGGGTGTTCATCGCCGGCGCAAAGATTTTTTTGCAGCGGCAGGCCATCACTGTGGTGGTCAGCATATCATCGGCAATGCCGTGGGCGATCTTTCCGATCACATTGGCCGAAGCCGGAGCTACCATTACTACGTCTGCTCTTTTTGCCAGTGCCACATGCTCCACATTGTACTGAAAGTTCCTGTCGAAGGTGTCGATCAGGCACTTATTTCCCGTCAGAGTCTCAAAAGTAATGGGATTGATAAAGTTCTCTGCGTTTTTTGTCATCAGCACATGTACATCTGCATGAAGCTTTTTCAGGGCGCTGGCAAGGGAAGCGATCTTGTATGCGGCAATACTTCCTGTCACTGCCAGCACAACTGTTTTACCTTTCAGCATAATTTTACCCCTTTTCCTTTTTTGTGAACTGCCCTTTTGGGGCTGGTTCCGTTTCCGTTCCATTATAGGGGATTCCTGTAAAAAAAGCAATTATTTTCGGCTTTATCCAAAAGCTTCCGGCACATTCTTTTCCCATCTGCCCCATTTATAATAAAGGAACATGCACAGCGCCGTTGTTCCCCAGGTCACAGGATATATAACTGCAACTCCCTGGACGTCCGGTCTGATATACAGCATGACCTGAAGCAGGCAGATCCTCAGCACACACATATTTCCGAGGATCAAGATCATAGATACCAGAGTCTTTCCCGCTCCCCGGATCACAGAAGAAAAAACTTCCAGAAAGACATACAAAAAATAAAAGGGATAAGCAATAGCTGCAATCTGGCAGCCAAGAGCCACCACCTGCCGGTCCGGAACAAAAGCAGAAAAAATATACGGACAGAAAAAAAGGATAAAACCGCTTACAAACAGAGTCACAGCCGTTCCCAGAAGGATCGTTATACAGGCTCCCTTTCTCACCCTCTGTCTCTGTCCCGCCCCTATATTCTGGCTGGTAAAAGTAGAAGCTGCCTGTCCGAAAGCCATAATGGGCAGATAAATAAAGTTTTCAATCTTAAAATAGGCAGTAAACGCCGCAATGCTGTCTACCCCCAGTCCATTGATCCCTGACTGTACGATCAGATTAGAAAGTGTGATCACAATAGACTGAATAGCCGCAGGAATCCCAAACCCCATGATCTGCCGTGTAAGTTTTCTGTAGATCCTTATTTGAGATATTTTCAGTCCGCAGGGGGCTTTCAAGCCTGCAAGTCTGCCTATGACTAAAATAGCTGCCAGAGTCTGAGAGCAGACAGTAGCCAGAGCAGCTCCCGCCACTCCAAAATCCAGCCCACAGATAAAGAAGGCATCTCCTGCCACATTGAGGATGCCTCCTGCCAGCTGATAGAGCATGGGAGATCTGGAATTCCCCATAGCCCTCAGGATTCCCGACCCCAGATTATAGCTGACAATGGAGAAAAGGCCCAGCATATAGATCCTCAGATAGACCACTGCCTGATCCATAACATTCTCCGGCGTGTTCAGCCACTCCAGAAAAACCGGAGTAAAGATCACTCCAATAAGAGTAAACAAAACTGAAAAAATCAATGCCAGTCCTGCGGTGCAGTGGACAGTCCTCCCCAGCTCCTTCTCTTTTCCCATGGCAAAGGCCCTGGCTGCCAGAATTCCCACTCCTACCCCAAGACCTGTGAAAAAGCCCAGGATACAGGTTACAAGCAGGCTTCCGGCGCCCACTGCCGCCGAGGCGCTTTTCCCCAGAAATTGTCCCACAAAGATCAGATCTACCGTATTATATAACTGCTGGATCAGGCTTCCTCCCAGCAGAGGCAGGGCAAAAAAGAAAACCTGTCTTCCGATAGGTCCCTGTGTCAGATCCTTTGTTTGATTATCCATTCCATATCCACCTTTAATTTATTTTTACAAAGAAACGTCCCCATCAAAAACTGAAAACCAGTTTCAACGGGGATGATCCTTATATAATTTTCATAATCCGGCTCATGTGTCTCGTCTCGCCAGACATTCTTCGTAACTGTAGCTTTCCGCCAATTCCTTCAGATCACTGAATTCCGCTTCCGGATTCATGCTTTTGATCACAGAATATAAATCTTCGTAATTATAGGCATTGACCGAGACACTGCGGGCCAGGGAATACATGCTTTCATACTCCTGGCTGCTCTTTGCTGTCCAGAATCCCTGTTCTAAGCGAAAAGCCCTGCCGTCTTCCCGATAGTCCTCTCCATAGCCGGTAATGGCATTGTACAGAGCTGCGAAGCCGGGACCGATTTCCGACTGGTATTTGCCGGCCACATAGGCGATTGTCCCGTTTTTAAATCCGTAATAATTATCCTCGGAAAAGCAGTCGATCACGCCGCACTCAACATCCAGAGACTCAAGGGTGTCTATCAGGGGGCTGACAGGAACTACGGATAAAACTGTAGTATATTCACCAGAGGATGCAACTTCTTCCGCTGTCCCGCAGTTTTCCTCTCTTTCCAGATATCCAGGGCAAATAAGAAGCTTCAGGTCTCCGGCCTCAAGGGCAGTCGTTTCCTCCGTCACTGCCAATTCCTCAGATGACTGGTCAAAAGTCACTCCATAAATCTCCTGAAGGGTATCCAGAATCCCCAGGGTACGCAGTCTGTGCATCTCATTGTCCTGGGCGGCGCCGCTGGAAAAGATCAGATATGTCTTTCCCTCCCCGGCCAATGCCCGGGCCATGGACACTCCGGCTTCATACTCCAGCTCGGTTCCCGGACCGATTTCCCCTACATAATAAGGATTAGATGCCACCGCTTCAAAGTCAGCCTCTGAAGAAGTTGCAGAAGGACGGATCATATACATTCCATGATCCGCGCAGAAGGCCACTTCCTTCTGCAGATCATAGGATCCGAAAACCATTACCCCTTCCACCTGATTTTCGGCGCAGTTTTCCAGAAAATCCATCAGTCCGTCACTGTCGGAAATACTTTCCGAATATAAAAAGGTCACATCCGAAAAACTTTCTTTAATATAATTATCCAGGTAGTCCTTAAACATCATAACCTGAGCATCCTTTATGTCGTAAGTAGCAACGCCGATCTTATGGATATCAAGGCCGCTGGCCTCTGCCTCCTCCTGATCCCGATTGGCAACCTTCTCTGAACTCCCGGCCATGCAGCCTGAAAACAGAGAAAACAGAAGGACCACCGTCAGAAGGAATCCCATATATTTTTTCATGGGCTCTTCCCCTCCTTTCCTGATCCGTCAAACAGATGGCAGGCTACCTCATGTCCCTCTCCAATGGTCTTCAGTACTGGACGCTCTTTCCGGCACAATTCTCTGCAATGCTCACAGCGGGTCTGGAAAGGACAGCCGGGAGGCATATCCAGAGGGCTGGGGATCTCGCTGTCAATCCGCTCTATTTTCTTATAAAAGTCCATTTTCGGATCAAAGATGGAATCGATCAGAGTACGTGTATAAGGGTGCTTTGCCTTTTCCACCTTTTCGCCGGGAATGATTTCTACAATATTCCCCAGATACATCACGGCAATCTGATGGGCAAAGGACTGGATCAGTCCCAGATCATGAGCAATAAATCCGATGGCAATATTCTTTTCTTTCTGCAGTCTGCAGACCAGTTGGATAATTGTCTTCTGTACAGACACATCCAAAGCACAGGTGGCTTCATCCATGATGATCAGTTCCGGTTCCAGGGCTATAGCCCGGGCAATGGCGATCCTTTGGCGCTGTCCGCCGGACATACTGTGAGGAAAACGGTCTGCGAAATCGCCGGGAAGATCCACTGCTTCCAGAAGTTCCCGGGCCTTCTCCTCCTTCTCGGAAGCTTTGATCCGGCCAAAGTTCATAAGGGGTTCGCATAAAATATCCCGAATGCGCATCTTGGGATTAAAAGACCCGTTAGGATCCTGGAAGACCATCTGGATATGCTGACGGGTCTGGCGCAGTTCCTCCCCTTTCATTTTTGTCAGGTCCTTTCCCCTGAAGAGAATCTCTCCCTCTGTAGGGATATCCAGCCGGACCACAAGACGCATGAATGTAGATTTTCCGCAGCCAGACTCTCCGATCAGTCCCAGAGTTTTCCCTTTGTAAAATTTCAGATTAACATCATTGCAGGCAGTCAGCACTCTGCCCCCTGAAGCAGGAAAGCGGCGGGTCACATGTCTTGCCTCCAGCAGCAGGTCCCTTTCATCAAACATAACGGTCACCTCCTATAGAAGGAACTGCTTCTAAAAGTTCCTGTGTATAAATACTGCGGCCGCCCTTCAGGATCTGGTCCCTGCTGCCGGTATCTGCGATCTGTCCCTCTTTCATCACCAGAATCTGATCAGACATATAGGCTGCAACTCCCAAATTGTGAGTAACCATAATAATACTTGTCCCCCACTCATCTCTCAGCTCCATCATCTGTCTTACGATCTGGGCCTGGGTCGTCACATCCAGAGCAGAAGTGGGCTCATCTGCCAGCAATAGCTTTGGCTGAAAAGTCATAGCCATGGCAATGCCTACCCGCTGCCGCATGCCGCCGGAAAGCTGGAAGGGATAAGATTGCATAATATTGTCGCTGCTTGGCAGACGCATCTGTTCAAGCATTTCTCTCCCCTTTTCCCAGGCCGCTTTCCTGCTGACCTTTTCGTGGGTACGGATATATTCCACAAAAACGCTGCCGATCTTTCTGATAGGATTCAGCATGGCTCCGGAATCCTGAAAGATCATAGATATATCTGTGCCCCGGAGATTTCTCCATTCTTCGGCTGTGTTTTTCAGCAGGGATTTTCCTTCAAACAAGATATCTCCCTCTGTGACCCTTCCTCCTCCGGGCAGAAGGCCGAGCACCGCTCTGATCACAGTGGTTTTCCCTGAGCCGGACTCGCCTACGATAGAGGCGATCTCGCCTTTTTTGAGAGTCATACTGAAATTTTTGACCGTAGGACGGTCTTTGTAGGATATGGTAACGTTTTTTATCTCAAGCATAAAATCCCCTCCTACTCATCTTTTGGATCCAGAACATCCCGAAGGGCGTCTCCCAACAGGTTGAAGACAACCACGACAATAAAAATCGCCGCTCCCGGAAAAATCATCATCCAGGACGCATTCTGGATATACTGACGGCCTTCGTTGAGCATCAGACCCCATTCAGGCGTAGGGGCCTTGGCTCCGAATCCGAGGAAAGAAAGCCCTGCCAGTTCCAGCATCATACCTCCGATATCTGTTGCGGCGGTAATGACCAAAGTGGGGATAACGTTGGGGATCATATATTTTCTCAGTATATAAAGGGTTCTGGAGCCTGTGATCACGGCAGCGGCCACATAATCCCGGTTCCGGATCTTCAGCACCAGACTCCGGGCAAGTCTGGCATATTTTGTCCAGCTTACCAAAGCCACTGCAATCACCGCATTTCTTATGCTGGCGCCCAGGACGCCGGCGATAGCCATAGCGAAGACCATCCCGGGAAAAGATACCATCAGGTCTGCGATACGCATGATCACAGTATCGATCCAGCCGCCGAAATAGCCGGCCAAAACTCCCAGGACCGTCCCCAGGACAAAAATAAGGATCACTACAGAGAAAGCCGCCACAAGACTGGTCCGGGCTCCATAGATCACCCTGGTAAAGATATCCCGTCCCAGTTTGTCGGTTCCGAAAATATGCTCTCTGCCGGGAGGCTGGAGAGCATCCCCCAGCACAGCCTCTGAAGGGCTGACCCCTCCTGTGATGACCGGGGCAAAAACAGCCGTAAGGATGATCAAAAAGGCGAGGAAAGCAAAGAAACAAAAGGACTTATTTTTTCTAATAAAATTTCTGATTTTCATTCCGCTCTACCTCTTTTCTTTCATTCTTGGATCAACCAGATTATAGGAAATATCCACAATCAGATTGACTACCATATAGATCAGGGAAATCCATAAGACGTACCCCTGGATCAGTGGATAATCGTATGCGGTTATGGCAGATACCGCCAGATTTCCCAGGCCGGGATATGTAAAGATAACCTCCACCACGGCAGTGCCTCCCAGCAGGGAGCCAAGGGATAGGCCCAGCATAGTAAGCAGAGGCAGCAGGGAGTTTGGAAATACATTGAGCCACAGGATCTTCCACTCCTTTACTCCTCTGGCTCTTGCTCCCACGACATAATCCTGGCTCAGTTCCTCCAAAATTGCAGTCCGCACCTGACGGGTATACTTGGCAGACATGGCAAAAGCAAGGGTGACTGCCGGAAGTATCATACTTTTAAAGTCCCCTCCGGAACAGACTACAGGCAGCAGTTTCAGACGTACGCAGAAAAACAGCATCAGCAGCAGTCCCACCCAGAAATTTGGCATGGATACGCCAAAAAAAGTAAGGCCCCGCAGGCCGTAATCTACAAGGCTGTTCTTATGGGTGGCCTGTATCATACCAAGAGGTACGGCTATCACAAGCATCAATATCATGGAAAAGATTGACAGCTTCAGCGTAGGCCAAAGCCGGTTTAAAAGCAAAGCGGAAACAGAGTTGTTATAGGCGTAAGATGTGCCGAAATCTCCGTGGAGGCATCCTGTCAGCCAGTCAAAATACTGGACCAGCACCGGCCGGTTCAGTCCCATAGCCTCCCGTGTCTGCCGGATAACTTCTTCACTGGGCACAACTCCGGAAGCTGCATACATAGTACGCACAGGGTCCCCGGGGGCCAGGTAAGTAATCAAAAATGACAAAAAACTGATCCCTACAGCTACAAGAATCATCTGGAGCAGTCTTTTTCCTAAGTATTTTGCAGTCAAAGTTTTTTCTCCTTTCTGCCCAGGCGTTGCCTGGAAAATCCTGTTTGCAGTTTCCCGGAAAGGCCGGGCCTTTCCGGGATCCCCGGCAGATCGTCAGGACTGGGCTGCAGGATATATTTCATTGGTAAGCCAGTAATAATCAGCGGTATGGATGGCCGCGCCGCCGATAGTAGCGTTTCTGGAGATCATAGAGCTGTTATAATAGCCATGGACCAACACAGCCGCGTCGTCAAGAAGGATCTGCTGCATCCTCTGGATAATGTCACGGCGCTCATCTTCGTCAAAGGTAGTGCTCAGCTGATCATATAATTCATCATATTCATCATTCTGGTAGCCGCAGTAATCAGAACCGGAGGTAGAACACCATGCAGCCAGATATTCCGTAGGATCTCCGCTGCCTACTGTGGTCCAGTTTGATCCGTTTAAATCAAAATCACCGGACTGGTAGCTGTCCCACTGACGGGCGGAATCGCCGATTTCCAGATCAACCCCGATACCGATTTCCGCAAGCTGCTGCTGAATAGCCTCGGCAAAATCATCCAGGCAGCGGTTGGAATAGGTCACATAATGGAGGATCACTTCTTCTCCGTCCAGCTCCCGGATTCCGTCTCCGTTGGTATCCACAATTCCCGCATCGTCCAGAAGCTGTATTGCCGCCTCCTGATTATAGGGGTAAGGATCCGTTAAATTCTCATACCCATAGTCCAGATTGGAGGGGAGTACTGAATAACCGGAAGTATACAGTCCTCCCACTGTAACAGAACACATGGTCTCATCATCCAGAGCCATCAGCACTGCTTCACGTAAGGTCTTGTTGGACAGCAGCCTGCCTTCGGCCACATTCATGTGTGCCAGGCCGGTACGGACGCCGCTGGCAATGGTAACGGTAAATTCCGGGTCCTCCCTCAGAGTATTCAGGTCACTGATATTTGTAACATTTTCAGCCAGATCCAGCTGGCCGGACTGAAGGGCCATGGCCTTTGCAGAGGCGTCTCCCATATACAGCAGCTCAACAGATTCAAAAGGCACTTCACCGTCCCAGTAATGTTCATTTGCCACCATGGTATAGCCCACTTCTTCCTGAAAATCAGTAGCCACATAAGGGCCGGTTCCTATGGGACTGTGATCATAGTCCGTAGTATGTTCCACGTCCAGGATAGCCATAACAGGATAAGCCAGATTTTTGGTCAGATCCACATAAGGGGTTGTGGTCCGTATTGTAAGATTTCCGGTCTCATTATCGGCAGTAATCTCTGCCTCCGTTTCCAGATAAACCTGGGGAGCAGATGACCCGTTTGGTCCTTCCTCAAATAACCGTTCAAAGCTGGCCTTTACAGCTTCCGGCGTCAGATCGCAGCCGTCAGAAAACTTTACGCCCTCCCGGATATGAAAAACCCATTCTGTATGTTCATCATTGACCGTATAAGTATCGCACAGGGTGTTTACCACATTCATAGAGTTGTCAAATTTAAACAGGCACTCTCCCACCCCATATCGGGTAAGATTCCAGGCGCAGTTTATTTCTGCGGCAGGATCAAGACCTCCGCCGCCATAATTCTGTATTCCGAAGGTCATGGACCTGCCTCCTGAACTGTCCTGCTCTGTCTCATAGGCTTCCTGATTTACTTCGTTCTCCCGATTTCCCGAACCGGTTTCAGCGGTGTCCGCAGATCGTGTACTTTCTCCCCAGCACCCGGTCATTCCGGCAGCGATCAGCAGGGAGGACAGCAGTAATGAGAATACTTTTTTCATTTTCATATGCTTATACCTCTTCTTTCTTTTGCAGTTTCATCCAATCTGGCTGTTCTCCGCCCTACCTCTCACACCACAAAACAAAAAACGACCGTAACATAGTTACGGTCGTCAGGATATCACATAAAGAACAACAGAGATATGAAAATACAGAGAATTACAAAATCCCCGCTGCCGGTTTATTAATGAGCACTCCCATCGTCCGTAAGAAGCTC
>DWUX01000003.1 GCA_019120545.1 Candidatus Blautia stercoripullorum
TTTTCAAGACCGCCTCGTTATGACCACTTCGATATCTCTCCATTGTGTCGCTCGGTCAGCGACAGATAGTATCTTACCATCCCAGACACCATCTGTCAATACTTTTTTTAATTTTTTTCTTTCTTTTTTTATCTTCCCTGATTTTCCTCCGAAAAGCTCCTTATAACAGTCTTATTTAGAGAAGACTTCTCTTCTTTTCTCCAATATACTTTCTGCCAAAATCAGATCTTCCGGAGTTGTAATTTTAATATTTTCATAGCTGCCCTCTACAAGAGGGATTTTTATATTTCCATACAGTTCAGCTACCATAGCATCGTCCGTTATATTTTCCATGCTTTGATTTCTGGCTTTCTCGTACGCATTTCGGATCAGAGGGTATGAAAACACCTGTGGAGTCTGAATTGTCCATACCAGACTGCGTTTAGGAGTCTGAGAGATCATTTGATCCTCATCTGCTATTTTGACTGTATCTTTAGAAGGCATTCCTACTACGGCGGCCTTATGAGCCGCTGCTGCCGTCTTAGCCCTGACAAGGATCTCCTCTGTCACAAAAGGTCTGGCCCCGTCATGGATAAATACATAATCGCAGTCCTGGCAGGCCAAAAGTCCCTGATAAACAGAATCATAGCGTTCTCGTCCTCCTGCCACCACAGTTCTTACTTTTGAAAATTCATACTTTTCTACAATATCCTCTTTACAGAAATCTATACTCTCTTCTCCTGTGACCAGGATGATCTCATCGATTTCTCTGCTTTTCTGAAAGCAGGAAAGGCTATAGCAAAGCAAGGGTTTCCCTTTTAATATCATAAATTGTTTCTGCACTGTACTGTGCATCCGTTTTCCCTGCCCTGCCGCCAGGACAATAGCCGCGGTTTTCATCCTTCTATCTCTCTCCTAACTTTAAATTGGGCACTGCATTCAGATCCCATCCGTGACGAGTTCCTTTCATGTACTCATAATAAGCGGCGCATCCGATCATTGCTCCGTTATCTGTACACAATATAGGTGACGGATGATAAAATTTAATATTCCTTTCTTTACAGGCGTTTTCCATAGCGCTGCGCAGAGCGCTGTTAGAAGCCACTCCTCCTGCGATGGCCAGTTTATCAATATGATAATCCTGGGCTGCACGGATCCCATGTTCTACCAGGACTTCCACCACACACCGCTGAAAAGATGCGGCTACATCTGCGGTTACGATTTCTTCACCCTGCATTCTGCACTTATTCAAATAATTCAGTACTGCTGACTTTACGCCGCTGAAGCTAAAGTCATATGGAGAATCTTCTATTTTCGCTTTTGGGAAATCCATAGCATAAGGATTTCCTTCTTTGGCCACTCTGTCAATCTTTGGGCCTCCCGGATATCCCAGGCCAATGGCTCTGGCCACCTTATCAAAAGCTTCTCCTGCCGCGTCATCTCTTGTCCGTCCTAAGATTTCAAATTCTCCGTAATCTTTTACTATAACAAGGTGGGTATGCCCCCCTGAAACTACCAGACATAAAAAAGGTGGCTCTAAATCCGGATTTTCTATATAATTTGCAGCAATGTGTCCCTCTATATGGTGGACTCCCACCAGAGGAAGATCTCTGGCAAAGCAGATTGCTTTTGCCTCAGCTACCCCTACCAGCAGCGCGCCTACCAGTCCTGGTCCGTAAGTCACTCCCACTGCGCTCAGATCTTCCAGGGTTACTCCTGCTTCCTTCAAGGCTTCTTCTATTACCTGATTTATTTTTTCAATATGTTTTCTTGAAGCGATTTCTGGCACTACTCCTCCATAAAGCTTATGGAGATCGATCTGAGAAGAAATAATATTTGATAAAACTGTCCTGCCATTTTTCACTACAGCTGCTGCTGTTTCATCACAGGAGCTTTCAATTGCCAGAATCAATACATCTTCTTTTTCCATGTTATCTCCTTTACTCCTCTTCAAACTGCAGTTCCACTGACTGGCGGTCACGGGCCGCGATAGTATTGGGGAATATCTTCGCCGCTTCAGGAAGAGCTTCCTCAGGACGCACTAAAGAAGGGCTGTAATGTGTCAGCCACATTTCTTTTACTCCGGCTTCCTTCGCCAGGGAAGCAGCCTCTTTAAAAGTCATATGTTTATAGGCTTTTGCCTTATCTTCCTTATCTTCCTCCCCATACATTCCTTCGCAGATAAATAAATCTGCATCCTTTGCATGTTCCGAGATAGATTTTACTGGTCTGGTGTCTGTAGTATAGGTAATCTTGATTCCCTTTCTCTCAGGTCCCAAAACCATATCCGGCGTATAGACGGTCTCTCCGTCCGTTATCTTCTCCCCTTTTTGCAGAGGATTCCAGTATTTCAACGGGATGTTTTGTTCCTTTGCTCTCCGGGGATCAAATTTTCCCTGTCTCTTAATCTCTAAAGTATATCCGTAACAAGTTACATTGTGATTCACTTTAAATGCCGTGATATGATAGCCAAAAAGTTCAAATTTTTCTTCAGGCCTGGTAAGTTCTCTGCATTGGATATCAAAAGGCAATTCCGGAGCGATTACTCTGAGGGATGTCACTACACGATTCAGACCTTTTGGTCCGATCAAAGTCAGAGGTTCTGTCCTCTCTGCGTTTCCCATAGTTAAAAGCAGTCCGGGAAGACCGCTGATATGGTCTGCGTGAAAATGAGTAAAGCAGATCACATCAATAGGTTTAAAGCTCCATCCTTTTTCCTTCACCGCTACCTGCGTTCCCTCTCCGCAATCTATCATCAGATTACTTCCATTATATCGTGTCATTAAAGATGTCAGCTTTCTTCTTGGAAGAGGCATCATGCCTCCAGTTCCTAAAAGACATACATCCAGCATAGTCTTTTCCTCATTTCTTTAAAACTATATCTTGTCTATCATAGCACAGTTTTTTTTGGGCTACAATAATTCCCTCTCCATTTTTTTCTCCGGGGGGATCTGAAAGCCGGCCACTAATTGATCATAGCATTTTTCACAAAGATCAAAGGAATGGGTTTCTCCGTCTTTTTGAGAAAAAAATCCCCACTGCACCTGCCCATGGAATACCCCTTCCATGATCATTCCTTTATCTGTCAAAAGTTTTTTTCCGCAGCAGTTACAGTAGACCTCTTGAAGCTGATTTTCCTTCTGATTTTCGTACTTTCTCATACTCTTCCTCCTCCGTGTGAAAGATTCTCTCAGTTACCTGCCCTATTATACAGAAAATTTTCTGCAAAACCCAGCGGGAATTTTATGAAGAGATAGCAAAAGATAGCAGAACTGCTATCTTTTGCACATCAAAATCCCATCTTCTCTGGGATTTTCATAAAAATTTTTCCGGATCCCCTGGGCTGTAAAGCCGCAGCTTTCATATAAATGTATAGCCGGCGCATTACTCTTTCTAACCTCTAAGAAGAAAGTTTCAATTCCTCTTTTTCTGCCTTCATCCTCCAGCGCCGTTAAAAGTCTTCGTCCTATATGCTGTCCCTGGCACTCTTTTTTCACAGAGACATTTGTGATCTCTCCTTCGTCTAATACAGTCCACATTCCAACATATCCCACAACTTTCCCATGAGCAAAAGCAGTGAGATAAATCGTTTCTTTTTTCTCCAGTGCCTGAAAAAAACTTTCTTCTTCCCAGGGAAGAGTAAAGTTTTGTCTTTCTATCAATGCTGCCGCAGGCACATCTTCGGCTGTCATATGTCTGATTTCAAGACTTTCCATTTTTCGCAAGGCGCTTTGCCCTTTCCCTTTCTGCCTGGGATACCCGGAGATATTCCGGCTGGTGCTCTTCCGGAGTCTGTATTTTTCCTTCTTTATAATAAACGGCGCCTAACGCAGCTACAGCTCCGGCTCGCTGTCTGTTCAGATGAGCAGGAGCAAAAGAATAGGAAACCTGACATTTTTCCCGGATCATGTCTTTAAACACAGGCACCCCGTCTCCTAAGAATATTACTGGCCGTTCCTTTTTATTTAATTCTGCCAGAAGTTCCTCCATAGGAATCGCCGCCTGTTCTTTTACAGTGATCAGTTTATGTTCTCTGAAGGCATAAACCCCTGTATATACCTGTTTTCGTCTGGCATCCATGATCGGACAGATAAGCGTATCTTTGTCGGTATCGTATAAATTATATGCCAGAGCTTCCAGTGTAGGCACTCCGATCAAAGGTTTATGAAGAGCCAGGCCCAGTCCCTTGGCAGTTGCGGATCCAATACGAAGTCCTGTAAAAGATCCCGGTCCAGCAGCTACAGCAATGGCGTCTAAAGTTTCTAAATCCAGATCCACCGCTTTTTTTATCTCATCCAGCATAGGAAGCAGTGTCTGAGAATGTGTTTTTTTATAATTCATAGTATACTCGGCAACAAGAGTTTCATCTTCAATAAGAGCCACAGAAGCTACCAGTCCTGAACTGTCCAGTGCTAAGATTTTCATATGCAATTCCTCCTAATCCGCTTCCTCTGGTTTTAAACCTTGTATGGTTATCCTGCGATAATCAAATCCTTTTTCAGGATCTTTTTCTATTGTTATAGAGATTACACTTTCCGGAAGGATTTCTTCTATCAATTCTGCCCATTCAATCAAACAGATGCCCTGTCCAAAAAAATAGTCGTCATATCCGATCTCTTCCATTTCTTCAATGTCCCCAATACGGTATACATCAAAATGGTAAAAAGGCAGTCTTCCTCCTTCGTATTCCTGGATAATGGTAAAAGTAGGACTGTTCACCGGTTCCAGGATTCCCAATCCTTTGGCAACTCCCTGGGTAAAAACAGTTTTTCCTACGCCCAGGTCTCCATTTAAGGTATAGACTTGTCCCGGCAGAGCTTTTTCTCCGATCCTGACACCCAGTTCAAAGGTTTCTTCCGGGCTGTTTGTTTCTATCATCATAATTTTTTCCTCACTTCATTCACTCATCAAGTATAGCACAGAAAATTCCGGCTTGCACCTTTTATTTTTACCCCTTATAATGAGGTGAGACATCTGTATTTTAAATATTTGTAAAGGAGAGTAAAAAATGGCAAATCCTATCGTAACCATCACCATGGCAAACGGCGATGTAATGAAAGCTGAATTATATCCTGAAATTGCCCCTAATACAGTAAACAATTTTATCAGTCTTGTAAAATCCGGTTTCTATGACGGACTGACCTTTCACCGAGTTATCCGCGGCTTTATGATCCAAGGCGGCTGTCCTCAGGGCACAGGTATGGGCGGTCCGGGCTACTCTATTAAAGGTGAATTTTCCCAGAATGGATTTGAAAACAATCTGGCACATACGCCAGGGATTCTTTCTATGGCAAGGGCTATGCACCCGGATTCTGCGGGCAGCCAGTTTTTTATCATGCATGAAGCAGCTCCCCATTTAGACGGGGCTTATGCAGCTTTCGGAAAGATCATAGAAGGTATGGAGGTTGTAAATAAGATCGCAGAATCTCCTACTGATTACAGTGACCGTCCAATGGAAGAACAGCGGATCCAGGCCATGACTGTGGAAACTTTCGGCACTGAATATCCAGAACCGGAAAAGTGCTGATGACTTTCAGCCTTTATTTCTATCAGCGGTCAAAAAGAAGGGTTTCCCCATTGGAAACTCCATAATATAATTCTTTCAGTTCTGTGACAGAGGCTCTGCCGCTGGTAGCCTCTGTCACAGCTTTTTTCATTTTTTCATTCTCTCCCGCCGGTACCAGTATCTGCATTTTTACATTCTCTGTATACTGGCTGTCCAGAATCGGTATATTTTGTTGTGCAAAAAGATACTGGAGTTTTCCTACCCCATTATAATCTGTGCCGATTTCAAGGAGTTTTCCATGTTTTTTCGTGATCAGTCTGCTGCAGGCAAGCCCTTCCTGTACAGCTTTTGAATAGGCTCTTACCAGACCTCCTGTTCCAAGAAGGGTTCCTCCGAAATATCTGGTCACCACCACTGCCGTATTATACAATTCCTCTCCAAGGAGAACATCCAGCATGGGTTTCCCAGCAGTTCCTCCCGGCTCTCCGTCGTCGCTGCACCGCATAATCTCCTGCCGTTCTCCGATCACATAGGCATAGCAGTTATGGGTGGCATCCCAATATTTTTTTCTCATTTCTTCAATAAAACTCAGGGCTTCTTCTTCTTTTTCCACTGGTCTTACAGTAGCGATAAAGCGAGATTTTTTTTCAATGATCTCTCCTTCGCCGCCTTCCAAAACTGTTTTATATTGTTCCAGCATAAAATACCTCATTTCTGTTCAATAACTCTTAAGCATTTTAGCATATTTCCAACAAAATAGGGAATATTTATGATAAAAAAATGAAATTCCTGTGAGCAAATCCAAAGTTTCTTGAATTAGGGTATCTCATTTGTTATAATGGACGGGAAAAGGAGGCAAAACTACATGAATTTTGGAAAACGAGCCACGAACCAGAAACGTCATGCTCTGGCTTCCCGGTCAACTATGATGGGAAAAAAGGCACACGTTTCTGTTTTGCGTATCATTTTCATCTTTCTGATTGCAATACTGGTTATCGGAGGCTGTATGGGAATAGGGGTAATGAGAGGCCTTATCGATGATGCCCCTGATATTTCAGATGTGAATATCGTTCCTGTAGGAGAAGCGACATTTGTCTACGATGCAGACGGAAACCAGCTTCAGAAATTAACAGCACCGGATTCCAACAGAATGCCCGTAGAGCTGGATCAGATTCCAAAGGATCTGCAGCATGCTGTAGTGGCTATTGAGGATGAGCGTTTCTATGAACATAATGGCATTGATGTAAGAGGAATCATCCGTGCTGCTGTAAGAGGCATTACTACCGGCAATTTTTCAGAAGGCGCCAGTACGATCACCCAGCAGCTTATCAAAAATAATGTTTTTACTGACTGGGTAAACGAATCCACGCTTCAGCGTTTTCAGCGTAAGTTTCAGGAATGGTATCTGGCATTAGAACTGGAAAAACAAGTAGATAAAGATGAGATTTTGGAAAATTATCTGAATACGATAAACCTGGGAAACGGCAATTACGGAGTCCAGGCGGCTGCTCAAGACTATTTCGGGAAAGATGTAAGTGCATTAACTCTTTCTGAATGTACGGTCATTGCAGGCATCACCCAGAATCCTACCCGGTATAATCCGGTAACCAACCCGGAGAATAATGCCAAACGCCGTCAGGAAGTCCTGGATCATATGCTGGATCAGGAATATATTACCAAAGAACAATATGACGAATGTCTGGAAGACAATGTCTATGACAGGATTCAGAGTATAGAACAGGAAGGTAAAAAAGAAGATACTACCTATAGCTATTTCATAGATGAGCTGACAGAACAGGTCATCCAGGATCTGCAGGACAAGCGCGGCTATACTGAGCAGCAGGCTTACAATGCTTTATGGAGCGGAGGGCTGCGGATTTATACAACTCAGGATCCTGATATCCAGCAGATTTGCGATGAAGAGTACAGCGATCCCGGAAATTTTCCTGCCGGAAGTCAGGTAGAGTTGGATTACGCTCTTACAGTAAAACATCCTAACGGAAAGGAAGAAAATTACAGTGCAGAAATGCTGGAACAGTATTTTATAAAAAATGAGAGTTCGGATTTTTCCCTTCTATTTGACAGCCAGGAAAGCGCTCAGGCTCATGTGGACGCTTATAAAGCCTATGTTCTCTCTGACGGCAGTGAAGTGGTTGCAGAAACTGTGCATTTCACTCCCCAGCCTCAGTCTTCTCTGTGCATTATTGACCAGCATACTGGATATGTAAAAGCTATTGTAGGCGGCAGAGGAGAAAAAGCAACTAGCCTGAGTCTGAACCGTGCAACCAACACTACCCGGCAGCCTGGTTCTACCTTTAAACCATTAGCAGCCTATGCTGCGGCATTAAATGAATGCGATATGTCTCTCGCTACTACTTTTGAAGACGAGCCTTTTACCTATGATAACGGAGAGCCCCTTTATAATGCCGACCGTCAATATCATGGAACTGTCACTATGAGAGAAGCAATTGTTCATTCTTATAATATACCGGCTGTAAAATGTATGATCGAAATCACTCCGGAACTGGGAGTGAAATATCTGGAAAAATTCGGTTTTACATCTTTGGTCACAGAACCTGTTGATATCAACGGCAAACTGTATGATGACCTTAATGCCTCTACTGCCATCGGAGGAATCACCTATGGCGTAAGCAATCTGGAGCTGACTGCAGCCTATGCTGCCATCGCAAATAACGGTGTTTATATAAAACCTGTATTTTATACAAAGATCCTGGATTCTGACGGAAATGTAGTAATTGATAATACACCGGAAAAAACAACGGTAATAAAACCAAGCACTGCATATCTTCTGACCAGTGCCCTGGAAGATGTCATTACAAAGGGCACCGGTACCAGAGTGCAGTTTGACGGAATGCATCTGGCGGGTAAAACAGGTACCACAGATAATTACAGAGACCTTTGGTTCTGTGGTTTTTCTCCGTATTATACTTGTTCTGTATGGGCAGGTTATGATGACAATACGGTTCTTCCGGCCGGAGCCTCCAGAACTTATCAGCAGATTTTATGGAGAAATATCATGCAGAGGATCCATGAAAATCTTGTTGACACAGAATTTAAGATGCCTTCTACTGTAGAAAAAGCTTCTATCTGTACCAGAACAGGCCTTCTGGCAACTTCCAGCTGCAATGCTGTAACCGAGTATTTCGACATTGATCAGATTCCTACTCAGTATTGCTCAGGTCATTACTCCTCAAGTTATAATTATAACTATAATTACAGCAATACTTATACTCAAAACAGAGAGGACACTGACGAAGATAACGAAAGCAGCCAGGACACTGGCAATACTGATGAAGAAGCTATAGAGGAACCTGTACCTGAAACACCGGCTGAAGTTCCTGAAGAAACTCAGCCGGAAGAAGAAAACCAGCCTGAAGAATCAGGATCCGGTACCGTAGAAACGCCTACTGAGGGAGAAAACGCAGAATAAAAGCTGCAGTTAACTAAGTAAAAAATCTGTTCCAGCCTAAATGGCCGGAACAGATTTTTTAGTTGAGCTTATTTTTTATTTCATCATTTATTTAAGACCAGTTTTGCTGCTCCATAAACCCCTGCATCATTTCCAAGAGTAGCAAGACGGATAGGAGTCTCTTTACATGTGGGGAAAGCATAATTTCTATAGTATTTTTCCACACAGTCGATCAAAGGCTGCCCGGCTTTTGAAACACCGCCGCCTAAAACAATTACGTCAGGATCAGTAACACACGTAAACGCAGCAAGAGCTCTTCCTATATATTCTGAAAACACCTCCACCACTTCTTCTGCCAGCTCATCCCCTTCTTTATAAGCGTCAAATACATCTTTTGCAGTTACATCCGGATATTTTCTGAGAGCTGAAGGGCTGTCTGTCTCCTCCAAGGCTTTTCTTGCCAGACGAGCGATTCCTGTTGCTGAAGCATACTGTTCCAGACATCCTTTATTTCCACAGTTACATGGCACCTTTTCTTCCGGATTAACAGGAGCATGGCCGATTTCCCCGCCGGCACCGTGAGCTCCGGTTACGATTTTTTCATTGATAATGATTCCGCCGCCTACGCCAGTTCCCAAAGTAACCAGGATCAGATTTTTAGCGCCCTGGCCTCCGCCTTTCCACATTTCGCCTAAAGCAGCCACATTGGCGTCATTTCCTGCTTTTACCCGAAGTCCAGTCATATCTTCCAGTTCTTTTTCTATGTTCTTTCTGCCCCAATGAAGATTTACCGCACAGGCGATCTCGCCGCTTTCTTCCACCGGGCCGGGAACGCCGATGCCGATGCCTTCTATCTCTCCTTTATCCAGTCCCTTCTCCTGGATCTTTGCCAGAACAGTCTCTGCAATATCCGGAAGGATCTGCTTGCCTTCATCTTCCACATGTGTCTTAATTTCCCACTTATCTACAGATGTTCCATCATTTAAAAACAGACTGCACTTAACTGTGGTTCCTCCTACGTCTATGCCAAAACAATACTTTTTCAATGTTATTCATCCCCCTCTTCTCTCTTCTTCGCCATGTTCTCCTGAACACGTCTGTATAATTCCTGCGCCGCATTGTAGCCCATCTTTTTCTGTCTGTGGTTGACAGCAGCAGCCTCTACTATAACAGCCAGGTTACGCCCCGGACGGATGGGCAGTGAATGGCATACTACCTTATTGCCCAAGAACTCGGTATATTCTTCTTCCATTCCCAGACGGTCATATTCTTTATCCCGGTTCCACTCCTCCAGTTTGATCACCAGATCAATGGACTGGGTGTTTTTTACACTTTCCACACCGAAAAGGGTCTTAACATCTATAATGCCGATACCTCTCAGTTCAATAAAATGACGGGTAATATCAGGGGCAGATCCCACCAAAGTCACATCACTGACACGGCGGATTTCTACAACATCATCACTGACAAGACGGTGTCCCCTTTTGATCAGTTCCAGAGCAGCCTCACTTTTTCCGATACCGCTCTCACCCATGATCAGGACACCTTCGCCATATACATCCACCAGTACTCCATGAATAGAAATGCAGGGAGCAAGCTGCACGCCAAGCCAGCGGATAATTTCGGCCATGAAGGCAGAGGTGGTGTTTTGGGTCACCAGGATCGGCACATCATATTTATTAGCCAGATTCAGCATATCTTCATCCGGTTCTGTCATGGTAGTAAATACCATACAGGGAATCTTGCTGGAAACAAAACGTTCGAAGGCCTTCAGTTTTTCCTCTCTGTCCAAATGCAAAAGATAAGTATATTCTACATAACCGATGATCTGGACACGTTCATTGGCAAAATGCTCCAGATATCCGGTAAGCTGCAGAGCAGGACGGTTGATCTCCGGTGTGTTGATTCTTTTTGCAGATATATCAATATCCGGTGTCTTATTATACAGTTTCAATTCCTGTATCATTTTCTTTAATTCTACACCTTTCATGTCTCTCTCTCCTTCAGTTTCTTTTCAAAATCTATCCCTATTTTATCATAAGGTTTTAACGAGTTCAACAATCCCGGACAAGTTTAATGTTCCCGGGAATGGAAAAAATTATATACCTCAGCTGCCGCTTTTTCATTCATGGATTCTACTCCCGCAAGTTCTTCTACAGAGGCATCCTGAATGCCTTCCAATCCTTTGAAATGCTTCATCAAAGCCTTTCTTCTGGCCGGTCCGATACCCGGAATATCGTCCAGCAGGGAATGTACCTGTCCCTTGCTTCTCAGAGAACGGTGATACTCTATAGCAAATCTATGAGCTTCATCCTGAATTCTGGTAATAAGTTTAAACCCTTCGCTATCCTTATCTATAGGGATCTCTGTATTATTGTAATATAAACCTCTGGTCCTATGGCGGTCATCTTTAACCATACCGCACACAGGAATATTTAAATTCAGTTTCTTGAGAACTTCAAGAGCAATATTTACCTGGCCTTTTCCTCCGTCCATCATAAGAAGATCCGGAAATCTGTTAAAACTCCCATAAGTCTCTTCCAGATTTTCGGCTTTTCTTTCTTCCTGTTCGTCAATCCCATGGACAAATCTTCTGGTCAGGACTTCTTCCATACTTGCATAATCATTTGCACCTTTAACCCACTTGATCCTGAATTTTCTGTAATCGCTTTTTTTAGGCTTTCCCTTTTCATAAACCACCATTGAACCCACTGACTGAAAGCCACTGATATTTGAAATATCAAAAGCCTCGATCCGGTTTATTTCTTTCAGTCCAAGAAGAGCTGCAAGTTCTTTTACCGCTCCGATCGTGCGGCCCTCTTCCCTTTTTATCCGTTCCCGGTCTCTCTGGAGGACCATTTGAGCATTTTCGTATGCCAGCTCTACTAATTTTTCCTTAGTTCCCTTTTTAGGCACTGCGATCTTTACTTTTTGTCCCTTTTTCTTTTCCAGCCACTGAGAGATCAGCTCCATATCTTCCACTTCTTCCTGAAGCATGATCTCCTTGGGAATAAAAGGAGTTCCTGCGTAAAACTGTTTTAAAAAGCTGGAAAGAACCCCTCTCCTGTCATCTCCGGGGGCGGTCTTCATATAAAAATGATCTCTCCCTATAAGCTTTCCGTCTCTCACAAAAAATACCTGAGTCACCGCATCTTCTCCATCTATGGCAGCCGCCACAATATCTTTATCTTCTTTATGCTGATCTGTGATCTTTTGTCTCTCTCCGATTTTTTCCACACTTTGTATCAGATCCCGATACTGAGCCGCTTCCTCAAAGTCCAGCCTCTCCGATGCCCGATACATTTTATTCTGAAGCTTTTTCAGTATTTCTTTATGATTACCGTTGAGAAAATCTAAAAGACCGTCTACCTGCTTTTTATATTCCTCTCGGGAAATATAGCCCTGGCAGGGGGCATCGCACTGCTTGATATGATAATACAGACAGGGACGATCTTTTCCTATGTCTTTTGGAAGACTTCGGCTGCAGGACCGGAGATGATACAGTTTTCTTGTGAGTTCTATAACATCTTTTACAGCTCCTCCGCTGGTAAACGGGCCGAAATACCTGGATTTATCCTTCTTCATCTTTCTGGCTATCATGATTCTAGGGAACTCCTCGCCCACCGTTACTTTTATAAAAGGATAATTTTTATCGTCCTTCAGCATTGTATTATATTTAGGTCTGTGTTCCTTGATCAGATTAGATTCCAGAACCAGCGCTTCCAATTCCGAGTCTGTGATAATATACTCAAATCTGGCGATCTGCTCTACCATCTGCTCTTTCTTGATTCCCAGATTTCTGCTTTTCTGAAAGTATTGACGCACCCGGTTCTTCAGGCTGACCGCTTTTCCCACATAAATGATCGTATCTTTTTCATCATGCATAATATATACGCCTGGTCTGGCAGGAAGTTTTTTCAGTTCTTCTTCTATATCAAACATAGCGCTCCACCTTCTTTCTGAATTATTCCCAATGAAAAAAGAACCGCTACATTAAATGATCGGGAATACGATTTAATGCAGCAGTTCCTTTTCTTTTATTTCTGCTCTGTCTGATCCAGTCCGTTTTCTTTTGATTCTTCTCCACTTTCAGAAACCGGCTGAGAAATGACCTGTTTTCCCGCAGATAAAGACTTTTCTTCAATTCTCTGCTTTGTTTCAGGTTCTTTTATTCCTTTTTCCTCATGGAATATCTTCATAAATTCTTTACCTGTAATAGTTTCTTTCTCGATGAGGAAGGCTGCGATCTTATCCATTACCTCTCTGTTTTCACTCAGGAGACGTTTTGCCTCATCATAAGATTTTTTCAGAAGTTTCATAACTTCATGATCGATCTCTGTAGCCGTAGAGTCTCCGCAATTCAGCATTGCACGGCCGTCCAGATATTGATTCTGGGTCTCTGCAAGCCCCATAAGGCCGAACCGGTCGGACATTCCATACTGGGTGATCATGGCTCTGGCTACTTTAGTAGCCTGTTCAATATCATTGGCAGCTCCCGTAGTTACTGTATCAAAGACGATCTCTTCTGCCGCACGGCCTCCAAGATATCCTACCAGCATAGCTTCCAGTTCTTTTTTAGTATTCAGATATTTTTCCTCTTCGGGAACATGCATAACATAGCCCAGAGCTCCCATAGTACGTGGAACAATGGTAATCTTCTGCACCGGTTCAGCATCTTTCTGCAGAGCGCTCACCAGGGCATGTCCTACTTCATGATAAGAAACGATTTTTCTTTCTTCAGGACTTAAGATCCTGTCTTTTTTCTCTTTTCCTACCAGAACAACCTCTACCGCTTCCAGCAGATCCTTCTGGGAAACAGCCTTCCGTCCATGTTTGACTGCCAGAATTGCAGCTTCATTGATCATATTAGCCAGATCAGAACCAACCGCACCGGAAGTAGCCAATGCAATAGCGTCCAGATCCACCGTCTCATCCAGGGATACATTTTTTGCATGGACTTTTAAGATGCTGACGCGGCCTTTCAGATCAGGACGGTCTACGATAACTCTCCTGTCAAAACGGCCTGGACGGAGCAATGCCGGGTCCAGCACCTCCGGACGGTTAGTGGCCGCCAGGATCAGGAGGCCTTTGGAAGTATCGAAACCATCCATCTCCGCCAAAAGCTGGTTCAAAGTCTGTTCCCTCTCGTCATTTCCTCCGTATCGGGAATCCCTGGTTTTTCCAATGGCATCAACCTCATCTATGAAGATGATACAGGGGGCATTCTTTTTTGCCTCCTCAAAAAGGTCTCTCACACGGGAAGCTCCTACACCTACAAACATCTCCACAAAGTCGGAACCAGAAAGGGAGAAGAAGGGGACATGCGCTTCACCTGCCACAGCTTTAGCTAAAAGAGTCTTTCCTGTTCCCGGAGGCCCTACCAACAGAGCGCCCTTGGGGAGCTTGGCTCCTATAGCTGCATATTTTCCCGGATTATGAAGGAAATCCACCACTTCCTGGAGAGATTCTTTCGCTTCATCCTCACCTGCCACGTCTTTAAAAGTGACACCTGTCTCTTTCTGCACATATGCTTTTGCCCGGCTCTTTCCTACACCGCCCATCATTCCTCCGCCTTTATTCATCCGGCGGAAAAGAAAACTGAACAATCCAACCATGATCACTACCGGCAGAACAATACTCAGCAGACTATAAATAATACTGGAAGTCATATCCGGCGGCTCTTTATAATAATTGTCTACCCCTGCTTTTTCCAGGCGCTGAGTCAGTTCGCTTTCATCTTCCATCAGTGTAGTATAAATTTCCGTATTTCCAGTCATAGAACGCTGGGTCTTGGGTGTGATAGTCAGTGTGTCCGATCTTAAGACCACGCTCTCGACCTCGCCGTTTTCCAGCATTTCTATAAACTGGCTGTATGGGATTTCACTGGTTATATTGCGAGTCATCCTGCTCAGAAGATTGACGCATACAAGACAAGCCATAATGCATATCAGAAGCACCAGCAGTGACTGTTTATTCTTAGGCCCGTCATTTTTCGGATCATTATTCTGATTCTGATTCATTTCATTCCTCCTCACATTATCTTTTATATTATAAAGATTCATGGATTATAAAGTCAATATGAACATTATGAAAAAGAGGACACATTTCTTAAACTTTTGTAAATTTCTGTGGAATATCCACAAAATAAAATATTTCTCCTTCCGGGACTGGAATTTTCACCAGTATTTGTAGTATACTAACGCAGTAATAAAAATATCAAAAAAGAAGGGGCGAAAGATAAAATGAAAATTGGATTTGATAATGAGAAATATTTATCCATGCAGTCAGAACATATTAAAGAGCGTATAAGCAAGTTTGATAATAAATTATACCTGGAATTTGGAGGCAAACTTTTTGACGATTATCATGCTTCCAGAGTTTTACCCGGATTTGCCCCGGACAGTAAGCTTCGTATGCTTATGCAGCTTTCCGATCATGCGGAAATCGTGATCGTGATAAGCGCCGGCGATATCGAGAAAAACAAAATGAGAGGAGATCTGGGGATTACCTATGATATTGACGTACTCCGTCTTATGGATGCTTTTAAAAGCAGAGGGCTTTTCGTGGGCAGTGTGGTGATCACCCAGTATTCAGGGCAGAACAGTGCCAACACCTTCAAAGCAAAACTGGAGTCTCTGGGTATCCGTGTTTATCTCCATTATCCTATTGAAGGCTACCCCAGCAATATCCCCCTTATTGTCAGTGATGAGGGCTATGGAAAAAATGAATATATTGAAACATCCCGTCCTCTGGTAGTTGTAACGGCACCTGGACCGGGAAGCGGAAAAATGGCTACCTGCCTTTCTCAGCTCTACCATGAACATAAAAGAGGAGTTCATGCCGGTTATGCTAAATTTGAAACTTTTCCTATCTGGAACATTCCCTTAAAGCATCCGGTAAACCTGGCCTATGAAGCAGCCACCGCTGATCTGAATGATGTGAATATGATCGATCCATTCCATCTGGAAGCTTATGGAGAAACTACCGTAAACTATAACCGTGATGTAGAAATCTTCCCTGTGCTCAGCGCCATATTTGAACGGATCTTCGGAACATGTCCCTACCAGTCTCCTACTGACATGGGCGTTAATATGGCGGGAAACTGTATCATTGATGATGAAGTCTGCAAGGAGGCATCCAGACAGGAAATCATCCGCCGGTATTATCAGGCGCTCACCGGACGTCTTGAAGAGACCAGCACTGATGAGGAAGTCTTCAAGCTGGAGCTGCTGATGAAGCAGGCCGGAATCTCTCCGGAAAACAGAAAGGTGACCGTTGCCGCCAAAGAAAGGGCTCAGGAAACAGGAGGACCTGCCGCTGCTATAGAACTGGAAGACGGAAGGATCATCACCGGAAAGACATCTGATCTTTTAGGCGCTTCCGCCGCCCTTCTTCTTAATACACTGAAGGAGCTGGCAGGGATCCAGCATAAAATCCATGTGATCTCTCCTGTAGCCATCGAGCCTATCCAGAAACTGAAAACAGAATATCTTGGAAGCAAAAATCCAAGACTGCATACTGATGAAGTACTGATCGCCCTGTCCAGCAGCGCTGCCACCAGCGACATTGCCAAACTGGCATTGGAACAGCTGCCAAAGTTAAAAGGATGCCAGGTACATTCTTCTGTTATGCTTTCCTCTGTAGATAAAAAAATCTTTAAAAAATTAGGCGTTCAGCTGACTACCGAGCCTGTTTACGAACATAAAAAACTGTACTGATAACAAGAAAAAAGGATGCCTGGAAAAGGCATCCTTTTTTCTTCACTTATTTTTATCTCAGTCATCATAGCCGTTAGGATTCTGAGACTGCCATCTCCAGGAATCCTGGCACATTTCCTTAATTCCGTACTCAGCTTTCCAGCCCAGTTCTTTCTCTGCTTTTTCAGCGCTGGCATAGCAGGTGGCAATATCTCCGGCCCGGCGTGGTTTGATCACATAAGGAATTTTCACACCTGTAGCCTCTTCAAAATTCTTTACAATGTCCAGAACACTGTATCCCTTTCCTGTTCCCAGATTATATATGGAAAGTCCAGAGTTGTCTTCCAGCTTCTTCAGGGCTTTTACATGGCCTTTTGCCAGATCCACTACATGGATGTAATCTCTTACTCCTGTTCCGTCTGGTGTGTCATAGTCGTTTCCGAATACTCCAAGTTCTTTTAATTTGCCTACTGCAACCTGAGTGATATAAGGCATCAGGTTATTCGGGATACCATTAGGATTTTCACCGATCAGTCCGCTTGGATGAGCTCCGATTGGATTAAAATATCTCAGCAGGACTACATTCCATTCCGGATCTGCTTTCTGGATGTCTGTCAGAATCTGCTCCAGCATGGATTTTGTCCATCCGTAGGGATTTGTGCACTGACCTTTCGGACACTCCTCAGTGATAGGAACAAATGCCGGATCTCCGTATACTGTGGCTGAAGAAGAAAAGATAATATTTTTTACATTATGCTTTCTCATTACATCTACCAGAGTAAGGGTACCTGAAATATTATTTTCGTAGTACTCCCATGGTTTCACTACAGACTCCCCTACTGCCTTAAGGCCGGCGAAATGGATGCAGGAATCAATGGATTCCTGGTCAAAAATTTTATTTAAAGCTTCTCTGTCAAGGATATCGGCCTTATAAAATTTCACCGGTTTTCCTGTAATCTGTTCCACTCTTTTCAGGGATTTTTCACTGGAGTTAGAAAGATTGTCCAATACAACTACATCATAGCCTGCATTCTGCAGTTCCACTACTGTGTGGCTTCCGATAAAACCGGCTCCGCCTGTTACTAAAATTGCCATTCTTGTTCCTCCTTTGAGAAATGCACTATTTTTTTTGTTTAAAAACATTTTTTATGTTTCTATAATTACTGTACCACTATCCGTAAAAAAATTCAAGTATTGTTTTTGTATTTTATAATAGTCCCAGTAAAATTCCTGAAAAATTAACACCGAAATGGCAGAGGACTCCAGCTGCCAGAGTTCCTTTGCGTCTCACTAAATATCCCAGTATCATCCCTGCCAGGAAAGCATAGCTGCCCTGTACCAGGTTTCCATGGATAATTCCGAAATATAAGGCCTGAAGGATATTTGCCGCCCAGAAGGAAAAGGCTCCCTCCAGGATCCTCAGGGTCAGCCCTCTGAAAATCAGTTCTTCTGTAACAGGGGCCACAAGCACGGTATAGATCAGAGATAATACTGTGGGGCTGTCCATTCCCAGATTTTCCAGGACCTGGGAATAAGATTCCATCAGTTCCGGGAAAATTCCAAATACCAGGGTTAAAAACAGATTTGATAGCAGCTGCAGGCAAAGACCCGCCAGCAGCAAAAGCAGGATTCCCCGGAAAGAAATCCCGAAAAATCTCCCTTCTTTCTTTTCTCTTCTGACCGGGAACCGCCGGAACCACAACACTGCCGGTATCAGCATGATAACATCCATAAGGATATAAATACAATAGGAACCATTCTTTTCAAGAAATCCATAAAATTCTCCGGTATCCACCCCCAGCAGGGACAGTATATTGCCGATCCCCGACATGACCGGCGGAAATCCCAGCACTACTGCACACTGTATCAGGATCCACAGCAGCGCGGGAAGGAGACTGACGCCAAGGGTCCTGCCCTTTCCCATCATACGCCGGCCTCTGGATCCAGATCATGGAAATGAAAAGCTTTCTTTCCGGAAGCATAATCTCCCACGATCTGTCCCTGACCAAACAGCTTATATTTATAAGTCACCAGACCTTCCAGACCTACCGGTCCTCTGGCATGGATCTTTCCTGTACTGATCCCTACCTCTGCGCCGAATCCGTAGCGGAATCCGTCGGCAAACCTGGTGGAACAGTTCTGATAAACCCCGGCAGAATCCACCAGCTGCATAAATCTTAATGCATGTTCTTGATTTTCTGTGATAATACAGTCCGTATGATGAGAACCGTATGTATTGATATGGTTTACAGCCTCTTCCAGGTCCTCTACGATCTTCACTGAAAGGATCAGATCCAGATACTCCCTGTGGAATTCTTCTTCTCCCATGATCTCACAGGGGATGATCTCATTTACCTCTCTGGTTCCCCTGAGTTTTACTCCTGCCGCATTAAGGGCTTTCGCCGCATTGGGAAGAAAGCCTGCCGCTGCTTTCCGGTTTACCAGAAGGGTTTCCACCGCATTGCAGGCAGCGGTATACTGAGTCTTTGCGTCTATGATGATAGGCAGCGCTTTTTCCATATCATAATCTTCATCCACATAAATATGGCAGACCCCGTCGGCATGGCCCATGACCGGGATCTTTGTATGATCCATGATATACCGGACAAACTGGTTTGAACCTCTGGGAATCAGCAGATCCACACAATCATCACAGGCCAGCAGCTCATCGATCTCATTGTGGAGCTCCGCCTGGAGCATACAGCCTTTCGGAAGGCCGCAGCCTACAACTGCTTCATAGATCAGATTAAAGAGCACTTTATTGGTCCTGGCTGTCTCTTTTCCTCCCTTCAGTACCGCACAGTTTCCGCTTTTGATACAGAGAGAAGAAATCTGCACCAAGGCATCCGGCCTTGCCTCAAATATGATCCCGATAACACCGATGGGACAAGTGACCCGATACAGCTCCAATCCCTGGTCCAGTTCTCTGGCCAGCTGTATCCGGGACAGAGGATCCGGCAGGCGGATCAGGTTCTCAATACCCTTGATCACATCCTCCAGCTTATGTTCATCGAATTTCAGCCTCTTCAGCACAGCCTGCCCCAGACCTGCTTTTTCTGCGGCTTCCATGTCTTCTTTATTGGCCCGGAAGATGTTCTCCTTCTTCTCCACTAAAGCTTTCGCAGCAGCCTCCAGAGCCCGGTTTCTGGTTTCCAGAGACAAGGCCGCCATAATGGGGCTGTCCGCCTTCATTTTCTTTACTTCTGTTCTGATATCCATATCTCTCTGCCCTCTTTTCTTCCTACCACTCGATTTCGGAGATCGGGGTGGGATTTTCATTTAATGTAATATCTGTAACCTTTCCGCTTTTAAAGCGGATGATCCGGTCTGCCATAGGAGCCAGAGCCGAATTGTGGGTGATAATGATCACTGTCATATGTTCTTTCCGGCAGGTATCCTGGAGAAGCTGAAGGATCTGTTTGCCTGTGTTATAGTCCAAAGCGCCTGTCGGTTCATCGCATAATAACAATTTAGGATTCTTGGCTATAGCCCTTGCAATGGCCACTCTCTGCTGCTCTCCTCCGGAAAGCTGGGCCGGAAAATTTTTCATCCTGTCCTCCAGGCCCACCTTTTTCAGCACATCTTCCGGATTCAGATAGTCCTTGCAGATCTGTACCGCCAGCTCTACATTTTCCAATGCGGTAAGGTTAGGCACCAGATTATAAAACTGAAATACAAATCCCACATCATTTCTCCGGTATTTCACCAGTTCCTTCTCGGAAAATTTGTTCAGATGTTTTCCCGCTACGATCACTTCTCCCTGGGTAGCCTGGTCCATCCCTCCGAGAATATTAAGAGCCGTGGTCTTTCCTGCGCCGGAGGCTCCCAGGATCACCGCCAGTTCTCCTTCTTCCACTGTAAAATTGGTATCATCCAGAGCCTTGATCACTGCCTCATTTTTCTTTCCGTAAAATTTTTTCACATGCTGAAACTCTATATATGCCATAGATCCGCTCCTCTCTCCCGCATCTGTTTGCGCTTCTGTATCTTTGCAGCATAAGCTGCCTGTATCATCCTTCAGGATGCTTCTCTGGTTCTTTAAAAAATATCCGTATCTTTGTCCCTTCTCCCAGACGGCTTTCCAGACGGATCTCTGCCTGATGGAGCGCTGCTCCGTGCTTGACAATGGAAAGGCCCAGGCCTGTTCCTCCCGTTTTTCTGGAATGGCTTTTGTCCACCCGGTAAAAACGTTCAAAGATCCGGTCCTGTTCCTCTCTGGCAATGCCAATGCCGTTATCTTCCACAGTAAAGACGGGGCCGTTTTCGCCAGGATCAAGAGAGACTTTTATCCAGCCGCCTTCCCGGTTATATTTCACAGCGTTATCTACCAGGTTATAAAACATTTCATATAACACATGGCGGATACCCCGGATCTTTGCCGGACTGCCTTCTACTTTGACAGAAATATTTTTTTTGCCTGCGGGCAGAGCCAGATTTCTGCATACATCCTGGACAAGTTCATACAGATCTACCATCTCCAGAGGCAGCTCTCCCTCCTTCTCATCCAGCTTGGACAGTTCAATAATATCCTGGACCAGACTTGTCAATCTGGCCGCCTCGTCATAGATCCTGGCAGCAAATTCCGGTACATCTTCCTGCCGCACCATGCCGTTTTTCATGATCTCCGCATAACCGGAGATAGACATGAGAGGGGTCTTCAGCTCATGGGATACATTGGCGGAGAATTCTCTTCTTACCCGCTCCGCCTGTTTCAGTTCTTCCACATGACTGGCAATCTGCCTGTTCTGCTGATCCACCCGTTTCAGCAGTGGCCTCAGCTCTTCATAGACCACATTTTTCAGTGGCTTCTCCAGATCAAGAGAATTAATAGGTTCAATAAGCTTTTTGGTCTGGTAATTCATATAAAGAAAACCCAGGGCCAGGATCAGCACCATGATCAGGCCCAAAAGAGGAAAGCTGGAAACCATAGTACGGAAAATACTGTCCCCTGTCTTCCCTACCCGGAGGATATCTCCGTTTTCCAGCTGAACCGCATAATAAAAGGTCTGATGAGAAAGCATTCCGGAAAAACGGAGAGCCTGGCCGGTTCCCTGGTCCTGTGCCTCCTGTATCTCCTCCATCTCTCCATAGTTTTCCTGGTCTTTTTCCGGGTTTGAGTCATAGACTTTCTCCCCCTGGGAATTAAGCACGGTGATCCGGCTGGTTGTCAGCTGCCCCAGATCCTTTGCCAGATATTCTTCTCCCACATTTTCCAGGGCATACCGGATATATTCCGCTTCCTTGATCACATCTGCCTGCATGTCTCCTCTGTATTTATGATACAGGACCAAACTGGCTGCCAGATAAGTAAGGAGCACAGACAATACTACAAGTACGGTTACATGGCTCATGATCCTCTGTCTCATGTTTCTTCTCCTATACGGTATCCTACCCCGCGGACAGTTTCGATCATTTTTCCCGCTTCTCCAAGCTTCTGCCGGAGAGTACGGATATGGACATCTACTGTTCTTGTTTCACCATAGATCTCATATCCCCAGATCTTCTCCAGGATCTTTTCCCTACTGAGAACCGTTCCCTGGTTCTCCAACAGATACCGCAAAAGTTCAAATTCTTTCAGAGTGAGATCTACACATCTTCCATTTTCCCGGACTTTACGGCTTTTCATATCTACCGTCAGGCCTTTATAATGATATTCTTTAGGCTGTTCCTGCTTTTTCGTTCTGCGCAGGACTGCCTTGACCCTGGCCAGGAATTCCATCATGCCGAAAGGTTTCGTGATAAAATCATCAGCGCCTCCTTCCAGCCCCCGGACTTTGTCATATTCCGCCTCTTTTGCAGTGACCATGATCACGGGAATATCCTGGGTATCCGGCCTTCCTTTCAGATATTCCAGAACCGCATATCCATCTTCGCCGGGAAGCATGATATCCAGCAATATCAGATCCGGTATTTCCTCTTTTAAAGCCTTTTTCAGTTCTTTGCCGTTGGCCACTCCTTTTGCCTCATAGCCGCTGCCGCTCAGAGTATAAACCAGAAGCTCCCTGATATTTCTTTCATCTTCCACACAGTAAATCATTTCTTCACCTCAGCCACAGTTCTTCCCTGTCCAGCCAGGGAGTCTTTTCTCGCTCTTCTGTATCTACTCTAAAAGCTCCGGATAGCATCTGCCTCATCATCTGTGGTATCTTCTATTTTTTTAATCTGAATATAATAACCTGCATTGTCGTTGATCTTCACATAGACTCTGTCGCCTTCCCGGTGGCCCAGTATAGCCTTTCCAAGAGGAGATTCAATGCTGATTTTATTATCCAGTGAATTCCCTCTGATGGAAGTTACCAGTTTATACCTCTCTGTCTCATCATCATCTTCAAAATAAACTTCCACGAAGTTATTCATACCTGCCTCTCCTGTTTTTGAGGAATCAGAAACAATTGTTGCATTTTTCAACATTCTTTCCAGATAGCGGATTCGGCTTTCATTTTTATTTTTATCTCTTTTTGCTGCATAATACTCAAAATTTTCACTGAGATCTCCCTGTGCTCTGGCTTCTTTGACCGCCTCTATAGCTTCCTTTCTCACCACCAGCTTCCGGTAATCGATCTCCTCCTGGATCTTTTTCACATCGCTTTGGGTCAACTGCTCTCCCATAACAAACTTCCTTTCTGTCAATACTCCATTTGTCAGAGCAGATATTATCATCTGTTCTTACAGTATAA
>DWUX01000215.1 GCA_019120545.1 Candidatus Blautia stercoripullorum
ACATGCCAGCATGTCCGCTTGGCTCGTTGCCCGCGGGAATAAATGGGAGCTGCCTCATAAAACAGACCGTTGGGTAAATTTCCCCGGCAGCTCCCGGAATCCTCCTCTGGATTCCTGTTAAAGATTTTCACAGATACCGGATCTTACTTGTCTCCAGCTCCACAGGCAGTTCCGCAAGCGGTTCCGCAGGCGGCGGCTGCCGCTGTTTCCTTCTTTGTGTTCCATCCGAAAAGATTTGAAAGTGCCATAATTGTTTACCTCCGTTTCTATTTGTCAAAAGGTTTTCCCCTTTGCGATTATTATTGTAACAAATGATATTACATTGAAAAAGTACGCACAAATCTATTACTTAGTTACCAAAAAGTAACTATCTCTGTCTCTCGGCGGCAGATCTGCGTTCCACTTCGGTAGCTGCCGGCAGGAAGCAATAACCAGCCATGTTGCCTGCCTGATTTTTCTTTCTTGGCAAAAAAGGGATCTTACACTATAATCAGAATGTAACATTCTATTTTAAACTATCGGAATGAGGTGACAGATAAATGTTGACAAAAGAAGAATTGCCTGCCTGTCCTGTGGCTACAACGGTCCAGCTTATAGGCAGTAAATGGAAATTATTGATACTGCGGAATCTTATGGCGCGCCCCTGGCGCTTTAACGAGCTCCGCAGAGATTTAGAGGGTATCAGCCAGAAGGTCCTTACAGACAGCCTCCGGGCTATGGAAGAAGACGGGATCATTACCAGAACGGTTTATCCGGAAGTGCCGCCGAGAGTAGAATATGCCCTTTCCCCTCTGGGCGAATCTATGCACCCTATCCTGGACGCCATGGAAGAATGGGGAACCAATTATAAAAAAAGGATGGCCGGCGAAAGCTGACCATCCTAAAAAATATCCGAATTATTCAAATTTCTCATTACTCATGGATTTTCATGCCGTGATAGGCTCTGGTAAATCCGGGACCGTCGTGATTTAGTCTCTTTGCAAAAGGTCCCCAGGCTTCCGGATGTATTCCGTATTCTTTCATGGAACCTTATCCCAGCAGAGCCATTACAACGGTTCCCCCTGTAAGCAGGGCAAGCCCAAGAGCTTCTTTGCGTCCCAGCTTTTCTCCAAAGACAAAATAGGAGAAGATCACTGTTACCAGCACGCTGAGCTTATCCACCGGAGCCACGATACTGGCAGGTCCTTCCTGGAGGGCTCTCCAGTAGCACAGCCAGGAGGCTCCTGTGGCCACGCCGGACAGGCAGATAAAGGCCAGTTCTTTTCCCGGGATCTTCCGGATCTCTTTTCCCTTTCCCTGGACCCCTACCATAAGCCAGGCCATGACCAGGACGACACAGGTACGGATGGCCGTTCCCAGATTGGACTCAATATCGGAGATCCCGATCTTCCCCAGGATCGCCGTAAGACTGGCAAAAACCGCAGAACCGGCCCCGTAGAAAAACCAGCCCATACCTGCCTTTTTCCCTTCTCCCTGACTGTCCTTTTTCTCGATCATCAGAAAAATCCCCAGAGCGATAACCAGGACTGCCCCAGCCTTTTCCCAGGAGATCCCCTCCCCCAGAAAGATCAATGCCAAGAGGATAGTAAGGACCGTACTGGATTTGTCCAGAGGGACTACCTTGTTGATATCCCCAAGCTGAAGGGCCTTAAAATAGCACAGCCAGGAAGCCCCGGTTGCTGCCCCTGACAGGATCAGGAAAACCAGAGTCCTTCCCTTTACGGAAAAAATCTGATTCCAGGATCCGGCGATAAACACCATGATCCAGGAAAAAATCAGGATCACCACAGTGCGCACGGCAGTAGCCACTGTAGAGTCTGTCCTTCGGATCCCGCATTTTGCCAGGATGGAAGTCACCCCTGCAAAAAAAGCAGATCCTGCTGCAAATAAAAGCCACATAATAGAATGCCTTCTTTCTTAATGACAATAAATAAAACCTTTTATATGCTCTACTATCATATAACACTTTTCTGTCTTTTTCTACCGAGTTTTCTAAATCCTGCGATATAATGCCAAAATGGAGAACCAGTCTATGCAGCGGCTGGAAGAAGAACTAAATGTAAAACTTTCTGAAGTTCTGGGCGAACTGGTGGACAATTCCGGTTTTCCGGCATTTTGAAGAGTAAACTGCTGACATCTCTGATATACTCAATCAGACGGGAAATCTTCGTTGTCTTCTTTCTTTAATTGCCCTTTCTGAAAATTAATAATGGAATTTGCCGCATTTTCAAATTTTTTATAGTCCTCCATCATTTGCTGGAACTCCTTTTTCCCTTCTTCTGTAAGATGGTAATACACTCGTTTCATACGTTTTCCGACAATTTTTTCATAGCTTTCAATATACCCCTTTTCTTCCAGTTTATAAAGAACCGGATACATATTTCCAGCTGAAATAGATATGATCTTTCCGGACAGATGATTCACAAGATCTGCAAGTTCATATCCATAGAGGTCTTCCTCGGACAGAATCTTTAAAAAAAACAGCTCTAAAAATCCCTTTTTGTACTTCTCATAATACTTAGTCATGGTATCCTCCTTTATAGAATTTACTGCTATAATTATATAATAATAAATGTATTTATTCAATATAAATATGATGTTTATCATATATTTCTAAAGTAATATTTATCCTCAGAATTATAACCATGTCCATTTTGCATATGCAAATCACCGCTTTGCATAATTTTGTATCCTTATTGGTTTCTACAGAATCTTTATGACCTGCTCATACAAAATGGTTTCTTTTCCGTTTATATCATAGTCCTTATGATAATGCCCCATATACCACTTTTGAAACTCTACTCTGCTGCGGATCTTTTCAAAATAATCTGTAAGAATATCCGGTTTATATTCCCCCATAGAATGTAAGGCAATACTGCTTGTCGCGCCGCAATGGGAAACAATAAAATCTACTTTATTATTTACTCTCCCTAAATTTTTATCTCCTTCTTTCATCTCCTCTTCTGTGGGCATCTCTTCCTTCCACCACGATATATGATTGATCCGGAACCTTCTTTGCCAACTATTCCTCCATCGTTTAATTCTCGGGTCACCTATTTCAAGAATTCCATCCTTCATATCATGACTGCATGCGCCGCCAAAAGTAAAAAATCTTTTTCCTCCAATATCAAACACCTGTCCCCGCATTAAATGGAAAATGTGAGGCCGTATCACACGGATCTTTCCCCCATGCCATTCGGAAATAGGATATCCATTCAGAAGATCAAAATTTTCGTGATTTCCATCTACAAATAAAGTAGTGAAGGATTTTCCCTCCAGCCAGTTAAGATTATATCTCTCTTCCTTTGAGTCATCCCAAATTCCGAAATCTCCGCATATGATCACAAAATCTTCTCTGGTCATATTACGTTGTTCCGGAAAAGCCCGTCTGTTTAAACGTCTCATCCAATTTCCATGAGTATCACCAGTAATATAAATCATACCTTCTCCTTTCTTCTCTTTTTATCTATAGTATCATAAAATTTTTTCTTTTTCCTTGAAATCTTGTTTTTTCAATGGTAAGATAAGAGAGTCAAAGGCGACGGATCAAAGGTTCCGCCGCCTTTTATTTTTTCAGCAGAAGGAGTAAAATCAAATGACAGATAAGATCTCACAGATTACGGAAAAAATGATTGCCTATGACAGAGGTGATATCCGAAGAATAGAACATTTCATGAAAGTATATGGATATGCCGCAGTCATCGGAAAACTGGAGGGTCTGGATCCCGATATCCAGGAAATACTGGAAACGGCCGCTCTTCTCCATGATATCGGTATCAAGATCAGCGAAGAAAAATACCACAGCAGTGCCGGAAAATATCAGGAAATAGAAGGCCCCGCCGAAGCCAGAAAGCTGTTAGACGAAGCCGGGGCAGAAAAGGAATTGACTGATCGAGTCTGCTGGCTGATCGGACACCATCACACCTATTCAAATATTCAGGATATGGATCACCAGATTCTGGTAGAAGCAGATTTTCTGGTTAATATGGCAGAAGAACATTTTTCAAAAGAAGCTGTCAGTCGTACGTTGGAAACAATATTTCGGACAAAAAGCGGTATCAGCCTTTTAAAATCTATATGGAACTTATAAAAAAGTGGGTTTTTAAAGACCATTATGATGAAAATATCGATAATAGGATTATTTGCGCGCGATTCTTCCCCTGACGGAGCCATTTACGTCTATCTTTCCTGCGGCAAGCTGAATACTGTCTCTTTGAATCTCACCCCGGGTTTTAATATATTTGATAAACGCCAGGTCTTTTTCCCCCTCTAAAATCGGAATTCTTATTATACTATAAAAACCCTTACAAATGGTGTAAAATCACCACTCATAAGGGTTTTTCTTTCAGAATTTCAATGCAAAATCTGCATTACAT
>DWUX01000216.1 GCA_019120545.1 Candidatus Blautia stercoripullorum
AAATTCGCATAAAATGTATAAATATTCCTGACATGTGTTTAATGTAACAGCGCTTTTTCTATAACATTTTTTCGCCAGTATTTATTTCTTCGCCCGGACCAGCAGCATCATGGGCCGGCGCATCTCATCTTTCATCCCTGGAAGATCCATCATATTTTCCGGAGGGGCCGGTTCCACCAGATTTTCCAGGACAAATCCGTTTTTCAGCAGTGTATTCACATAGGTAGTCAGGGTCCTGTGGTATTTTGTGACCTTTTCTCCCAGAAATACGGCTTCCCGCTTTCCTTCGTAATAGTAATTATCTACGGGAAAATGAAGAATCTTCCCTTTTTCATCATAGTACCAATCCTGAGAGCCATAGGCAGTAAATACCGGATGTTCTACAGAGAAAACAAAGGTTCCGCCGGGTCTTAGCCATCCGCTGATCTTCCTGACAAGAGAAGGAAAATCCTTGACATAGTGAAAAGCCAGAGAGCTGAGTATAATATCAAAAGAATGGGACGGAAATTCCAGATCTTCCATAGCCACTCTCTGATAAGTGATCTTTTCGTAGCTGTTGATCTTTTCTGCCTGGCGGAGCATTTTCTCGGAAAGATCTATGCCAAGTACCTTTGCGGCGCCTTTCTGTACCCCGTAAGCACAGTGCCACCCATAGCCGCAGCCCAGGTCCAGAACCTCTTTATCTTTAAAGTCAGGCATCATCTTCTGGAATTCCTGCCACTCTCCGGCGCCCTGAAGACCGTATTTCGACCGGTTCATTTCACTATATTTCTGAAAAAACTCCGGATCATCATATTTGTTTTCTTTCATCGTTTTTTCCTCTCCCGGCCCTACTTCCAGCCACCGATCAGTTTTATGATCTCTTCTTCGTAATTTCCCAGGATATCTTCATGACGTCCTACAGTCCTCACATTAGTCTCCGCGCCCCACTGGTCCTGATCCTGAAATTCCCACACATGATAGACCACTCCCCGGTATTCAAAATCAATACTGCCGCAGCCGTCTTCTTCTGTATAGGTATATGGGAAATTTTTTTCTTTCAAGACTTTCTGTATCTTTTCCAGCCGCATTTTTCTCCTCCTTTTATAGTTCTTCTTTATGATCAAAAAGGCAGCCGCTGTTCAAAATCTTCATGGTCAGATTTCTTCAGCGGCCGCCTTTTCCTATATCATACTGCTCTGCCTTCCGCCAGGATTTCAGAGCTGCTGTTTTCTCTTAATGGCATTTGCTCCATCCGCAGCTCTTGCAGATATTGCAGCCCTCCTCAAATACCAGAGGTTCTCCGCACTCCGGACAATACATCTTGTCTGTCTCTTCCACAGGAGTCACAGCCTTAGGCTTTGGAGCTTTTTTAGGTTTCATAGGCTCTTTTCCCTGCTTCTGGTTCAGCTCTGCCTGCATTTCCTTATACATATCCATCAGGGCGTTTCCTACAGCCATAGGGCAGCAGGCGCCTTTGCTGGTATCTTTTCTGGTGACTCTTCTCGCAGTATAAGAAGGACAGGAACCGCTGGAATTTAACTGATCCACAATCGTCTCGATGTCAATACCTCCTCTGGCACTGATAGAGATCATTCTGGAAAGTCCCACCATAAAGTTGTTGCATCCACCGGTAGATCCCTTACTTAAGTAGGTCTCAAGAAGGGCTCCTGTATGAGGATCAAAAAGAGCAATACAGTGCAGGCTTCCGCAGCCTGTCATCAGCTTTCTCTTCTTGCCTACCACATCATCGGTAACCAGAAGGATTTCGCCTCTCTTCAGACCTTCTCCCGCTGTGATCTTCTTTTCTTTCTTCTCTTCCTTCTGCTCTGTATTCAGGATACCTACTCTTTTGCAGCCGTCACGGAAAATAGTGATTCCTTTCAGGCCCTGCTCATAAGCATAAAGATACAGGCTTTCTGTCTCTTCCACAGTAAAGCTGTTGGGTACGTTTACCGTTGAACTGATAGAAGCGTCAATATGTTTCTGCCATACAGATTGCATATCGATCCTCTGACGGTAATCTAAAGTCATAGCGGTCACAAAATAATCCGGAAGCTCCTTGTCCTCGCTGAGATTATGCTGCTTCATATAATCTTCTACGATCTTTGTATAGACTTTATAATATACATCTGTTCCATGGAGAGACTCAGTCTTGCGCACGTAATAATTGGCATATACTGGTTCGATTCCTCCTGAAATCCCCAGCATAGTAGACAGCGTGCCTGTAGGTGCTATGGTAAGAAGCTGAGAATTTCTCAATCCGTGTTTATTTACCAGTTCTCTGGTCTTCTCTGTGGTATTTGCACGGAAGAAAGGGGTAGACATGATCTCGTCCACATTGCACTTTGGAAAAGCTCCCTTTTCCTTCGCCAGCTTTGCAGAAGCTGCGATGGCTGTATCCGCCATGGCAAATCCGATCTTGTCGCACATTTCCACAGCGTCTTCTTCCCCGTAGGTAAGCCCCAGCTTCAGGAGAGCGTCAGCCAGTCCCATGATCCCCAGACCGATCTGTCTCCACTGTTCTACGCTGTCTCTCTGCTCCTGGAGCGGATGAAGAGGAAGGCCTTCCTCCAGAACCTCATTTAAAGCCCGGACAGAAGCCTGTACGCACTCTTTTAACCCTTCAAAATCAAAAAAGGCTTCATCTGTAAACGGATTCTGGACAAACTCTGCCAGGTTCACGCTTCCCAGCAGACAGCTTCCTCCTGCGGGAAGTGGTTCTTCTGCACAGGGATTTACCCCGGCATAGGAAAATTCTTTTGTATTGCTCAAAAGATTCCAGCTGGTGATCCTGTCCCAAAACAGAGCCCCTGGTTCTGCATAATCCCAGTTTGTCTCTGTGATCCTGTGGAAAAGTTCTCTGGCATTTACCTTTTTTTCGATGACTTCTCCGGTAGTCTCCCTGGTATAGTGCAGGGTATATTCTTCATTTTTCTTTACAGCCTCCATGAAATCTTCATGAACCCGCACAGAAATATTTGCTTTCGTTACCTTTTCCAGGTCCGTTTTCAATTCGATAAACTCTGGAACATCCGGATGAGAACAGTCGATAGAGATCATCAGGGCTCCTCTTCTTCCGTTCTGACCAATCAGCCCTGTAACCAGAGAATACAGTTCCATAAAGGATACTGCTCCGCTGGTTTCCTTTGCAGCATTGTTGATCTTGGCTCCCCTTGGGCTTAATTTTGAAATATCGATCCCGCATCCGCCGCCATAACTGTATGTCCTTGCCAGTTTTTTTGCACAGTCAAATATACTTTCAATATTATCTTCCGGAGGAGCGATCACATAACAGTTAGAATAAGTAACCTTTCTTCCCTGCTTATTCAATCCTCTGTTGGATAAGATCCTTCCCCCGAATAAAAATTTCTTTTCTTTAATATACTTCCCTATTTCTTGGTTTCCGCCGCTGATCCTCTGGACCCAGGCTTCAAAATCCTCGCCTTCATTGCAGTATTTTCTGGTCCAGATGTCCATTCCAAGCTGGTTCTCGCTGCCCAGCCACTCTTCTGTTGTCATGCTTTCAACCTCCACTACATTTTGTCAGCGACACTAATGTTACCACAATATATGGTTGGTTTCAAGCCCATATTTCAGATTCGTGAATTTATACAAAAGTCTGTTAATTTCCGCACTCAATACTGATGGTGTTAAATTTATCCAGGATATCCTCTACCTGAAGGTTTTTCTTCTCTTCTCCGGCGATATCCATCACCGCTTTTCCCTGGTGCATCATCAGAAGCCGGTCTCCGTATTCCACCGCATACCGGAGATTATGAGTGACCATAATAGTGGTCAGTTTTTTCTCTCTTACGATCTTTTCTGTCAGTTCCATGATCAGATCCGCCGTCTTTGGATCCAGAGCCGCCGTATGTTCATCTAGGATCAGGAAATCAATAGGAGTCATGGCAGACATAAGGAGAGACATGGCCTGGCGCTGTCCTCCGGAAAGTGTTCCTACCTTTACTGAAAGTTTATCTTCCAGCCCCAGCCCCAGCTGAGAAAGAAGCTCCCGGTAATAAGGGATCCTTTTCTTATCCGTTCCTCTCTGAAGGCCGAAAAAGCCGCCTTTGCAGTCTGCCATTGAGAGATTTTCCAGTATGGTCATTTCCGGACAGGTGCCCATGGCCGGATTCTGATAAACACGGCCGATCCGTTTCAGCCGTTTATACTCTTTTTGTTTTGTAATGTCTTTTCCATCTACCAGGATCTGACCATCATCCAGGCCGATACTGCCGCAGATCAGGTTCAGCATGGAAGTCTTTCCGGAACCGTTGCTGCCTACCACAGAAACAAATTCTCCCTTCTGGATCTCCAGGTTAAAGTCCTGGAAAAGGCACATTTCACTGACTGTTCCCGGGTTATAATATTTATGAATGTGACGCAGTTCAAGCATTTTTCTTCACCTTCTTTTTATCCATATTGTCAAATACCAGCATGAGAAGAAGCACAGCCAGCAGGAACAGGGCTGAGATCATTTTCATGGACTGAGGTACAAAGTACCGGATGGCCAGACCTGTGCAGGCCTTGTATAAAATAGCTCCCACAAACACAAAAGTGGTCACCTTGATATAACTTTTTTTCCGGAAAGGACCGATCTTGCTGACTACCCGGTAAAGACTGGTTCCCACGATAACACTGGCAAGGCCGATGACCATGGAGCCGGTTCCTGAAGAGATATCAAAGACTCCCTGCTGCTGGCAGAACACAGAGCCTGACAGGGCTACCAGTCCATTGGAAATAGCCAGTCCCAGGATCTTTACATTTCCCTTATCCTTTGCCAGAGAGGTCACTAGAAGCTCATTATCTCCTACTGCTCTTAACAGATATCCGGATCTGGTCTTCAGATAAAAGTCCAGCAGCAGCTTGCTGATCACCGCCACTAAAAGGATCAGAAGGATCACCGCATATCCTGGGATATTTCCTCCTGTGATCCCTTCCAAGAAGCTATTGCTGAAGATGGTATCCTGTGCAAAAAGAGGCACATTATTGCTTCCTGCGATCATAAGATTTACCGTATACAGAGCGGTCATCATAATAATTCCTGAAAGAAGGTCCCTGACTTTCCCTTTTACGTGGATCAGCCCTGTACAGGTTCCTGCCAGGACTCCCGCCAGAAAAGCGATCAGAAGAGAAAGGTAAGGATTGACCCCTTTGGTCAGGAGGGACGCTGTCACCGCCGACCCCAGGGGAAAACTTCCATCTACTGTCAGATCCGGAAAATCCAGTATTTTATAGGTAATATAGACGCCCAGGGCCAGGATCCCGTAGATCAGTCCCTGCTCCAGTATACTTAACGCAAAATCCATTTTTAATGCCTCCTGTTATCTGCTTTCCTATTATTCCTGAGAGATTTCTGTAAAGGTTTCTTCTGCTCTCTGGGTCATATCATCCGGAACGGTAATTCCGAGATTATCAGCCACTGCCTGATTGATATACAGACTGCTGTCTGTGAGAAGTTCATATTTCATATCTTCTGCTTTTGCTTCTCCCTTTAAGATCTGAGCCGCCATTTTTCCGGTCTCGATCCCAAGATTCACATAGTCAAGTCCTTCTGCTGCCAGACATCCCCGTTTTACCTGCTCGATCTCACTGCCGAATACGGGGATGTTCTTTTCGTTAGCCTGATCCAGAACTGTAGGAAGAGCGCTTACTACTGTATTATCTGTAAGGTTGGTAAGACAATCTACCTTATCCAGAAGACTGGCTGCTGCCATGGAAACTTCTGAAGTATTGGTAACTCCTGCGGTCTCCAGGGTAAAACCATATTCCTCTGCGCATTTCTCATACTGGGTAATGCTGTAAGCGGAATTAGCCTCGCTGGTAGTATAGAGGATACCGATGGTCTTAGCATCCGGAAGGATCTCCCGGATCATGGCCAGCTGAGCCTCTACAGGAAGCTGATCGCTGGTTCCTGTCACTGCTCCTACCGGCATTCCCTCGTCATCTGCCAGCTGTGCTTCCTCCGGATTGGTCACTGCGGTATAGACCACAGGGATATCTGTATTTCTTGCTGAATTGTAAGCAGCCTGGGCGCTGGGAGTAGCAATAGCGCAGATCAGATCCACCTTATCTGCCACAAAGGTATCGGCGATCTGAGCGGCGATTCCTGTATCAGAATCCGCATTACTTACTTTGATCTTCAGATTTTCTCCCTCTACCAGTCCCTCTTCTTCCAGTCCCTGGATAAAGCCTTCCCTGCAGTTGTCCAAAGAGCCGTGCTCTGCAAACTGAGAAATTCCTATAGAATACATTTTCTCTCCTTCACTGCTGCTTTGGGAACTTCCTGTATTTCCTCCGCATCCTGCCAGTCCTGCTGTTATCATTGCTGCTCCTAAAATCACTGCTAATACTCTTTTTTTCATTTTCTCTGTCTCCTTTTATTCATGATTTCAAAAGCAAAATCCCGGTTTATATCTGTGCGATACTTCGCTCATCTTGTGGCATTGCCACTCGATGATTCTTGCCCGGTAAATACTGCTCGTGCAAGCCCGTCAGTCCCTTGCCGGGCGTATCCCACAAAAAAACCGTCTCAAGTTATCTTTCATAACTTGAGACGGTAATAAAATTCTTTATTATCGCGGTACCACTCAATTTGGCAGTTCGCCCACTTTCTCACGTACTGACATACGCTCCTGATTGATAACGGGTTCGGTTCCCGGCAACGCCTACTCTTTTCATTTCGGGCTGCCCTCGAAAGTCCATTCAGCAATAAAATCCATACGGCAATCCCACCATCTGCCGCTCTCTGAGATTTCTTTTAAAGCTTACTCCTCTTTCTCAACGGTTTTGCTTTTGCTGGTATTATTTTATGCCCTGAACAGGATTTTGTCAATAGTCATTTTCATTTTAATACTGCAGTCCGAAGTTCAGCTCGTAGTAATTTCCCGCGCTGTCCCGATAAGCATATGCTTTCCCGTTTTCGTCTTTCATCTTCTCAGGCATATATTTGTCCTTGTCATAGCCGGGCACATCATTAGGAGAAATACATACGCCTTCCGGGCTTACCTTAAGGACAGAATCATCCTTTGGAAGGGTGATAGGCATCTTTCCTACAGGAGAGAATCTGCCGAAGATCACATCCAGCACAGCCCATGGATATGTGTCAAAACCTGCCAGCAGACCGTCTGCATAAGGCTCCACTGTACCTACTTCCCAGGCCAGGGTAAAGTTAATATTGGCAATGACTTTTCCCCCTCTGTCATGGACGGTTTTTGCGATCTCAGAGATTTTTTTCGCGCCGGAAAGTGTGGTCTCTGTGTGAGTAGTTTTCGCAGGTCTTCCTTCCTCGTCTACATCACAGACTTCTTTTCCGTCGCAGATCTCCAGTTCCAGATATCCGGGGGTAGCGTTAAAGTATTCTCCTGAACTCGGGGTCAGGAACAGCAGTGCATAATCTGCCTCCTCCGGCTTATCTGTAAGGGTGATCCTTTTCTCTTTTTCCAGCATTTTTTTCAGTTCTTCTGTGGCTTTTCCCCCATCCTCTTCTTTTTTGTTGAAGCACTGGGCATATACTTTTTTACCTGCTGTCTTCTCCTCTGTAAGAGGCAGCGTTCCCTGGTTTTTCAGGAGAACTACAGATTTTCTGTGGACGTCTGCGGCATTTTCCCAGTCTTTCTTTGTAGCTACCACTTCCACAGCTTTCCGGGGATCTCTGTATGGATTTTCAAAAAGTCCCAGCTCAAATTTTTCTCTCAGAGTATGAGCTGCCGCCTTGGTCAGAGCCTGGTCAGAAAGAGTCACCTGTTCTACGGTATACCCCTCCGGCACCTTGCGTCCCTGGGTGGTATAATAGCCTTCTTTTCCTCTCCGGTAAGCTTCCTTTGCAGCCTCGATATCATAGGATCCGCTGATGATATCTACTCCGGCGTGAACAGCCAGAGCCACTCTCTCGCAGACTTCCAGTTCCTCCACGCCCCAGGCCATATTCTGGACGATCCCGGAATCGCTGTTAATATAACCTTTAAAGCCCATCTGCTTCTTCAGAAGTTCCTGGATAAAGTAATCGTTAAAGGCAAACCCTACCGGCTTCCACTCAATAGGATTTCCCTGCAGGTCATACTGGTCTGCGCTCTTCTCTCTGGAAGGCTTTGCATAGTAAGGCATGATCGAAGAAGCATTCTTCTCGATAGCAGCCTCAAAAGGCGGGATATGATAAGTCTCCAGGCTGTTTTTGGTCTGATAGACATTCCACTGTCCCTGGCGGTAATGAGGGTCAAAGCCGTTCTCTCTGGCGCTTCCTCCCGGGAAATGCTTCACAGTCATAGCTACTCCATCCGGAGTCAGTCCCTCCTGGCTTCCCTGTACTCCCGGGATCAGATGTTCAAAAATTTCTTTGATCAGTTTTGGATCTTCTCCAAAAGTACCGTAGGTTCTCTGCCATCTGGGATCTGTGGCACAGTCTGCCATATACATATATCCTTTCTTCATGCCTACTGCGTCCCACTCTCTCCGGATACAGTCTGCAAAGTCATCAATAATATGGATCCCGTCTCCCTTTACCGCAGCAGCGATCCCCATGGTTCCCGGCCAGGCGGCAAAAACGCCGGAAGCGTCGTTCATACCGAAGACTACTTCTCCGTTTTCATTTCTGGAATTGGATACTACCATCACCGGGATAAAATGTTCCCCTTCCTCAGCCAGGCTGTTCATCTCATTGATCCAGTCTGCCAGTTCATCCGGTTTTGGATTGCTCCGGAGGATAAAAGTACGTACCTTCCAGTCTTTAATGGTTTCTGTAGTCCCTACTGTGGAGCTGGTGGCAAAAATAGAAGAGCCTTTCTCCACAGGCTTTTCATCCAAAAGCCCTGTCTCATCTACAAAGGCCTTGTCCTCCTGTTCCATACCCATTTTCCAGGAATTCAGGAAAAGAAGGCCGATCTTCTCTTCCGCAGACAGATCCTCGGCTAAAGCCCTGGCTCTCTCTTCCGGAGATTTTCTCCAGTCTTTATAGGTGTTTAATTTCCCGTCTCCGTTAATATCACGAAAATAAAGGCCATCCTCCCGGATCACCTTATCGCTGCAGGTCCCGATCACCGGTCCCTGGGAATTTTCATAATAATGAATTCTGCTGCTTGCTTTTTCTTTCATGATTCTTGCAGTCCTCCTTTACAGTCATAACTTTATCATAAAGATTTCCAGACAGGACTGCAAGAATTATTTTTCTTTGTTTTCGTACAATTTGTTGGCAGGGCAGATTTTCCAAGTTCCGGATCACTCTAACAGATCCAGGATCCCCCGCACATCTCTCACCACGTAGTCTGCACCAGCATCCAGGTATGTCTTCTCTGCTTTTTTATCCGCGGCTTCCCTTTCTTCTTCTGTCAGAGCTTCGTACTCTTCCCGGGTCAGTCCCATTACAGAGCTTCCCTCCAGGACCCCTACAGTTACCAGTCCTGCATTTTTCCCTTCCAGAATGTCAGAAACTGTATCTCCCACTTTCATGACCCTGGATACATCCTTTAACTCCAGCTTTTCCATGTTCCGGAAAATCATGTAGGGATAGGGTCTGCCCTTTTTATTGGTAGAGTCCGGGCTGAACCAGCAGTCTGGGGAATAGCCCATCTGAGCGGCCTTTGGCACTACCAGAGCCATCATCTCATCGGTATATCCTGTGGTAGAGCCGATCTTCAATCCCATTTTCCGCAGCTTCTCTACGGTTTCTACCACGTAAGGTTTCGGCTCTCCATAATTTTCCACGATTTCCAGGATCTTGCTTTCGCTGAGTTCATAGACCTTCCGGACATCTTCTTCCGTCCATTTTTGCCCCTGTTTTTCCTCCCACAGCCGGGAGATCCGCTCCATGGACAGCATAGTCCTTACATGATCGATCTTCAGCATACCCATAGGTTTTCTCACTTCTTCCAGGGTAGGGGTGATCCCGTAATGTTCAAAGGCTTCAATAAAGGCTTTCACCGGGGCAAAGCAGCCGTAATCTACAGTAGTTCCCGCCCAGTCAAAAATAATTCCGTCAAATCTCATAGTTTTATCTCTCCTCCAAAAATTCTCTGATGATACTGCAGAGTTTTTCAATATCTTCTTTATAGATCTCACCGATATTTCCGATACGGAAGGTGTCTGCGTCGGTTACTTTTCCCGGATAGATGGCATAGCCTCTATCCTTGATATACTGGTACATTTCCTGGAAAGAAAAATTGTGGTGTTCCGGATACAGGAAGGTGGTGATGATCGGTCCCTGGTGTTCGCTGCCGATATAAGGATGGATCCCCATCTCTCCCATTTTCCGGATCAGCAGACGGTTGTTTTCCTCGTAGCGTTTGGCTCTGGCGGGAATCCCTCCCTCTTCTTCCATTTCCTTTAAGGCCTGGGCAAAAGCCAGAACCACATGGGTAGGGGAAGTAAATCTCCACTTGCCGTCTTTATTCATAGTCTCCCACTGGTCATAGAGATCCAGTGACAGGCTTCTGGCTTTTCCTTTACTTTCCATAAGCTTTTCTCTGTTGCAGATGATAAAGGAGAATCCGGGCACGCCTTGGATACATTTATTGGCGCTGCTGATGATAAAGTCGATCCCCAGATCCCCCACCGGGATATCCACCCCGCCGAAGCTGGACATAGCGTCTACGATAAAAGTCTTTCCCGCACCCTTGACCACCTTGGCCACAGAGGCAATATCATTTAAAATCCCGGAAGTGGTCTCACTGTGTACCATGGAAACATGAGTGATCTCCGGATGGTCTTCCAGGATCTCTCCGATTTTTTCCGCAGAAGGGATTTTGTTGTAGTCTTCCTCATACATCAGGTAATGGATCCCGGCGTGCCGGGCAATGTCTCCCATTCTCTCTCCATAGGCTCCGTTTGCCGCGATCAGAAGAGTATCCTCCTCTCCGATGACGCTGGTCAGTACAGACTCCACCCCGAAAGTCCCGCTGCCCTGCATAAGGACCACCGTATATTCAGGCTCGTTTACATGAGCCAGTTTCAGCAGCTTCTCCCTTATGGAAAGGGTGATCTTTTTATAATCATCATCCCAGGTGCAATGGTCGAAAAGCATTTCTTTTTTTACCGTGTCTGTAGTGGTCAGAGGACCCGGTGTAAGCAGTTTATAATTTGGCATTTTTCTATTCTCCTTTTATCACATTTTTCTTATTTACAGCTTTCAGACAGTTCCTGATGTTTCTCCAGAAGGTCTAAAGTAAGAGGTTCCGGGAAAGTCTTGGGGTAAGCGGAACTGTTAGCTTCATCTGTAGTTTCCCCTTCATAGATGGCGTTTGGATAATACTTCTGAAGTTCTGTCCTTCCTTTGGTAATAATACATTCTGCCATCTCCTGAGCCAGAGGGTTAGTATCTTCTCCTTTGTCCACAACAGCCAGAGATTCTGTCAGGGAAAAGTTTCCTTCCGTAGGATCTGCGAAATCTACCGGAAGCCCTTCTGCCTTATCTGCCACTGCCTGCTGGCGGAGGCCAAAACCTGCGGCTACTTCTCCTGCCCGGACTTTCTTTAACGGGGCGGAGCCGGAGGATTCAATATGAGGTCCTGCGTTTTCGTAGATACCGGAGAGGACTTCTTTCGCTCCCTCATCTCCATATTCGCTGACAAGAGCCTGGATCAACAGCCATGCAGTAGAAGAACTTTTAATATCTGTCACAGAGATCAGATCTTTGTATTCCGGCTTGGTCAGATCCTTTAAAGAAGCCGGCATATCCAGATTATTTTCTTTCATGACCTCCGTATTCACAATGATGGTTCCCTCCTGGGAAGTGATAGGGGCGCAGTAATCTTTCTGATCGGCGGCGTTTAAAAGGGTATAGTCGAAATCCAGGGGCTGGAACATATTCTGCTCCTCCTGGGCCGCGTCAATATAGAAGGTGCTTAAAGTAAGCATATCCGCCTCAATATTGGTTCCCTCTGCCATAACTTTTCCTCCCAGCTCAGAGGTTCCGAAAGTCTGAAAAAGATATTTCCCCTCATAGCCGTTTTCATCTAAAGTCTTTTTCATGGCTTCTACCGCCTCGTCGTCAGCGTTGGAATAGATGACCACTTCCTCTCCGGAAGAACCGGAACCGCCGCCGGTGCCGCAGCCGGCCATAGAAAGAGTTCCTGCCAAAATCGCCGCTGTCATAAGGATCACTGATACTTTTTTCGCTTTCATGTGTTATTTCTCCTTTTTTCCTTCTTTTCTTCTTATCAAACATCCCAGTATCCCTTTCACGATCAGGTTCGTTCCCAGGATAAACAGGGACAGTACAAAGACTTCGTTAAATTTAGTGTAATACTGAAGTTCCTTGATCTTGGTGGTGATGACCATGGTCCTTGCTCCCGCGATAAAGATCACAGCGCTGACAGTTACCATAGCGTTTACAAAGTAATAGCTGAAAACCTCTAAAATAGTGGAGGTCATATTCGGTGTAACGATCCGGACAATAGTTTTGATCCAGGTATCTCCCATTAAGGACGCTGTAGTCTCCCAGGAACTGTTCAGCTTAGACAGAGAGTTTCTCATCATCAGGTAAGGGGTGGAAAAGAAATGTACCACATTACACAAAATGATAAGGAGGAATGTATTCTGCAAAGCCGTGCCTGAAAAGATAAACATAAAGGCAATACCGATAACCATTCCCGGGATGGTGTTCGTCACTAAGGCGATGGCGTCAATAACCCCTTTCAGCTTACCGTTTAAGCCGCTTCTGGCTGTAGCCAGTGCTGCGCCGTAGGTGATCAGCAGACCCAGAACAGCTGTAAAGAAAGCCACAAAAATAGAATTCTGATACACACCGAAAAGGCTCTGGTCATTTAGTACCGCCTGAACATGTTCCAGGGTAAAACTGGTCTGGTAAGGCCACTCTTTTACCAGAGGCACTACAAAGATCACTGCGAAGACCGCCAGGATACACAGCAGGATAAAAGCAGATCCTATACCGCAGATCCCGTCTCTTACAGGATTTTTCTTCATCTCGATCCGGGAGATCCTGGTGTATCTTACGTTATACCGTTCCAGATATTTCAGCAGGACAATGCTCACCACTGAGGGGATCAGCATCATCATTGCCACTACTGCTCCCCGGTTAAAATTAGGGATACTTCCCAGCATTTCGTTGTAGAGCACTGTAGCCACTACCTCATACTCACCTCCTACAGAAGCCGGAATACCATAATCGGTAAAGCAGAGGAAAAAGCACTGTACCATAGAGGCAGCCAGGGTTCCCAGAAGAGGACGGATAATGGTCTGCCAGAAGGTCTGCACCGGTCTGTCTCCTATAACTCTGGAAACGATCATAAACTTTTTGTCAATGAATCCCATGGTATTCAGGATCAGCATAAAGGATATGGGAAGGGTATAGATCACATAGCCGAAAAGCAATCCGTTAAATCCATAGATATCAAAGAGCTGTCTTCCGAAAATCCTGGTCAGCAGCCCCTGTTTTCCAAAGGAATAAATAATGGCGAATCCATAAGTAATGGTAGGAAGCAACATGGGAAGGACCGCCAGGGTGCGGATCACGGTCTTAAATTTTCCCGGTAAATTTGTATACTGTATACTATAAGCCATAAAAAAAGCCAGGATTGTAGCGATCAAAGCGCTGGAAACCGATACCGCCACACTGTTTCCCAGAGCCTTTAGAAATCCCCGTCCTGTAAGGACTTCCACATAGTTGCCGATCCCTGCCTCTCCCAGGAAGGACTCCAGCAGGAGTCTTATAATGGGGATGGCAAGAAAGGCTGCAAATATAACAAGGACCAGGATATAGATTATTTTGATTTCTCTTTCTTTTCTGATCATCTTCTTATACCGCCTGTGCATTTCTGGTCAGGTCCTGGTGAAACAGGGCGAAAATATTGTTTCTCTTGATCTCCAGCTGATTCAGGATAAATTCCTTTACGAAGTTATTGGACGGAGCTGTAATGATCTCCTCCGGAGCTCCGTACTGGGAAATATGTCCCTGGTTTACGATCAGGACCTTATCTGATAAAGTAAGGGCTTCCTCCGGGTCATGGGTAACGATAATGGTGGTCAGATGGAAGTCTCTGGCGATCTCTTTAATCTTCTCTTTGATGGATTCCTTGATCACTCCATCCAGAGCGCTTAACGGCTCGTCCAGAAGAAGGATCTTAGGTTTCATCACCATGGTCCTGGCCAGAGCCACCCTCTGTTTCTGTCCTCCGGAAAGCTGGTCGATCTTTTTATGCAAATGTTCCTTCAGGCCCAGAAGTTCGATAAACTCATCCACCTCTTCTTTTGTAGAAATATCCGGTTTGTTCCGCAGTCCGTAGGTAATGTTCCTGTATACGTTTAAATTGGGAAACAGGGCATAATCCTGGAAAACGATATTGAATCCTCTCTCTTCCATAGGCACATTGGTAATATCCTTTCCGTCAAAAAGGATCTTTCCCTGATCTGCCGGAGTCAGTCCCAGCACCAGATTCAGTAAAGTTGTCTTTCCGCATCCGGAAGGTCCCAGGATGGATACGATCTCTCCGTCCTGTATTTTCAGATTAATGTCTTCCAGAATGGTTACGTTATCATATGATTTTTTAATATGTCTCAGTTCCAGCATTTTCTTTTTTCTCCTCTCTTTTTGGAGTACAACATGTTATGTCCGGGGGTTCTGCCCCGCCGACAGTTTGTATTATATAGACAAAAAAATCCGGCTTTCAATCAAGCCGGAGTGAAGTCTGTGTAAAGGCCGGGTAAAGTCAAAAAAGAAGTTTTGTAGAAAATCTACAAAACTTCTTCATCTTTTCCATAAGCCCTTTTGGCAACAATGGCACTGGTCTTATTCAATTTTCTGGCAAAGCGGTCATAATCCCGGTTCAGCACTCCCGCATAGATCATATCCACCAGGGCCAGCTGAGAGATCCTGGAAAATATGGTATCTCCGTAGAAGAACTGGCGGTTGCTGGCGCACAGGAGAATGTCTGCATATTTTGAGATCAGAGAGTTCTCAAAATTTGTCATAGCCAGAGTGGTTGCCCCTGCCTTACGGGCCAGGGCCAGCATTTCCACTGTATGCCGGGAGCAGCCGGAATAGGAGATCCCGATAGCCAGATCTTTCCTGGTCAGGTTCACAGCACTGACATTCTGAAGATAATAATCACCGTAGATCCTGCAGGTCAGTCCCAGATAGGTCAGCTTGGTCAGCAGGTCATTGGCAGTACATACGGAATTTTCCACGCTGTATATGACGATATTCTCTGCTTTCAGCACTGCCTCCACTGCTCTTCGATACTCTTTCATGGAAATATTTTTCAGTGTTTCATCCAGCATTTCCACAGAAGTGGTCACGATCTTTCCCGGAATATCCTCCAGCCGGTCTTTCTTGGATAAGGGAAAGCCATATAATCCGATTTTTTCATTATCCTCTGGCTGTTCTTTGGCCTCTTCCCGGACCAGAGCATATTTAAAATCCTTAAATCCTTCAAAGCCGGCCGCTTTCACAAAACGGATCACTGTAGGCTGGCTGACTCCGGTCTCCAGGGCCAGTGTTTCCATCAGCAGCCTGCTGGCTTTTCCCTCATAGCTGAGAATATAATCCGCCACCTTCTGTTCCGAGGGACGCAGGCCGGCATAGATCTGCTGGATCTTGATCTTTACTTTATTATTCTTCATTTTTTTGGTAGAAAACTTACAGTTTTTCTCCTTTCTCTCCACTTTCTCACTTTAAAGGCACTGCTTTTAAAAGACTCCGCCTGGAGGGATTGTATTCAAAAAAATACAATCCCTCCAGGAGTATAGCAGCAGAATTTCTTCTTTATCTGGCCTAATATTATCTCTTTTTCTCTTCCGATACAAGCCTGGATCTGAAAAATCCTCACGCAACAGGCGAATAAGGAATCCATTCTACTATCTGTTCCACAGGAAGAACACACAAAAGAGTAAAGAATACTGCTCCTGCAAAGACTGACCAGCGTACCAGAGGGATATTTTTCTTCTGATAGATCAGGACCAGGATAAAGACCAGGAAAAGCCAGATCAGAAATATAGAAGAAATACATCTTTTTACGGTAAAGCCATAGGCAACTATATACATCCCCAGCTTGCTGGCCGCTGTGGTCAAAAGAAGAAGGGTCAAAGCTCCCAGGATCCCGTTTTCCAGGAGCAGTCCTCTGTTCTTTCTCCGTGGAGTCTTGGCACAGCCGTTCATGGCAATGAGAAAGCTGGCATTCAAAAGAGCGATGACACACAGCTCAAAGAATCCCTGGCGTGCATACTGAGCATAGGTATAGGCTTCCGGCAGGATGCCAAAGAACGCCGAAAACAGATACCTGGCCTGAAGTCCAATGAACAGAACATAGACTGCCGAAACGATAATGCCGAAAGTAAGCACCGCTATATCCGGCACAAACCGGAAAACTCTGCCGGATTCTTCGTGAAAACGGATACACTCTTCCTCTTTCACATGTCTTTTATAGACGCCGCCATACAGTGTACCGAACATCAATGCTCCCAGAAGGATCCCCATGATCCCTCTCCAGATCAGGATCCGGAAATCCTCTCCCAGGGCATCAAGGACAGTATCTACCAGGCTTCGAAATCCCGTATCTGCCTGGGACAGGATAGGAATAATGACCAGCAGGGCCGGGATGGATATGAGGATTCCCAGAAGGACCATCCGCCAGTCTTTCTTCTCTTCCCTTTTCTCAGAAAAAATCTGAAAGATCAGGCGTATCTGGCACAAAAAATTCAGGATCGGAAGAGCGATCAGCCCGTTCCAACCGTCCAGCAGGATCCAGGAAGAGGTCTGCCCTTTCCACAAAAGCCCCTCTGTTATAACCAGGGTCCAGTAGGCGGCCACAAGAAAGATCATCAAAGTCTGGCCGAAATCAAATACGCTGTAAAAGCCGTATGGAAGACTGATCCCCAGGAGGATCAGCGTCCAGAAGATTTTTTCCCCGGTTATGGAAAATTTTTTCAGTCCGGCGTAGGCAAGAACGGTAATAATATAAAGGATAGAAAACATGGACAGTCCTCTGGCAAAGTTCTCCATACACAGGCAGTTCCACATCAGGATCCCCAGGATCACATACAGTCCGGCAAAAACATGATCCCACCGGTCCCCCGGCAGTTTCTCCAGAAGGGGCCGTTCCTTTTTCATCAGTACCAATCCATGTCCTGTTTCATTTCCTGTTTTCAGGTTTTCCATATTCAGTCACTCCCTTCTTCCGGAACATATTCCAGGATATCTCCCGGCTGGCAATTCAGCTCCCGGCATAAAGCCTCCAGGGTAGTAAAACGCACCGCCTTGGCTTTGCCGTTTTTTAAAATAGAAAGGTTGGCCGGGGTGATCCCTATGGCCTTGGCCAGTTCTCCGGCGCCGACCTTTCTTTTTGCCATCATCACATCAAGATTTACAATAATCGGCATATCCACCCTTCCTCTCTATATGGTATAGTCATTTTCCTTCTTGATCTCCTCCGCCTGGGCAAATACATTTTTGATCACCCGGAGGATCAGGGCCATAAACACTGCAGCGGCACAGAGGGCAAAGAATGCCGGATAGTAAAAACTGCTGACCAGGAAGATCAGTCCCGCAGCCAGACAGCACCAGGACATTCCTCTGAGGTATCCGGTATTTTTCCCTGTAAACACCTCTTCCCTTTTAATATTGGCCAGCAGCCGGTTCATCATATAGAGAGCCGCTGCCGCCGGGATGGCTGTTGTGTATGTAGTAGCCAGAAAATAAATCCTGCTGTCCGCAGACAGGATCATTCTTTCCCGGATAAACCAGGAAAAGATCCAGGGAGCGCTCACACAGAGAGCTGCCAGAGCCGCCGCGCTGAGCCACACAAAGATCCTGGTAAGGAACAGGCTTTTATCATCATTCCATTTCATAAGTTCATTCCTCCTATATTTTATTTTCTCTTTTCTTCTGTTTCAGGATAGCACAGTGATTTCTGTTTTGCAAGATATTTTTATTGTTTTTCGATAATTATTTTCTGTGATTCAAGATTCTATTTTTCTTTAAAGGGCATAATTTAAGGGCCGCTAAATACAAGCGGCCCTTAACCAATAATTTTATACAATATAGAATTAATATTTTTCATAATGTCCCCGGCAGGCAATAATCACAATAGCCTCCTCTTCTACAGCATATACAATCCTGTGTTCACCATCGATACGTCGGCTCCAGAACCCTGACAGATTTCCTTTTAACGACTCTGGCTTTCCTATCCCTTCAAATGGGGTTCGGCAAATATCTTTTACCAGCTGATTTATACGCTTCAAATTTTTCTTGTCGTGGCTTTGCCAAAACAAATAATCTTCCCAGGCATCACAATCCCACTGTATTCTTTTTATTTGCACACTTAATCCTCAATCAGCTCATGTTCGGCCGTCTTTAATCGACCGGCTTTATAATCTTCCATTTTCTTTTCTAAATATCGGATATTATTCTCCGAGTAAAATGGATCTGCTGCAACTACAAAAGGGATTTTTCTTTCCCGGACAACAGTTCTGGCAAAAATTGTAAAGGCTGTAGTCATGCTCATTCCCATATCGGAACAGGTTTCTTCCAAATCTTTTTTGAGGTCGGAATCCATACGGAAATTAATATTAACTGTCTGTGCCATATAAAACACCTCCTTGCATTATCATTATATACTAGTTTTTCAGATAAATGCAAGTATTTTCATTACATTGTAATTATATTTTACTAATTATTTTGTATGTCTAAACTTCAAATAAGATTTAGTTTCCTTCTGGTTGATTTTTTCTACCAAAGTCGAATACTTCTCCATTGCAGAGGAGAAGAATACTATGTAAAATTAGACTCAGAAAAGAATTTCGAGGTACAAATATATGAAAGAAATCCATCTTGGTCCGATCTTAACGGAAAACCGCCGCAGAATGGGGATCACCCAGGAAGAGCTGGCCAGGTTCCTGGGGGTATCTAAAGCGGCTGTCTCCAAATGGGAAACCAGCTCTGCCTATCCGGATATCCTGATGCTTCCCAGGCTGGCTTCTTTTTTCAACATTACCATAGACCAGCTCATGGGATACAGGCCCCAGCTAAGCCGGGAAGAAATACGCCAGGTCTATGTGGATCTTGCAAAAGAATTTGCCGTACTTCCCTTTGAAAAAGTTCTGGAGCACTGCCGGGAATATATACGAGAATACAGCTCCTGCTATCTCCTTCTTTTCCAGATGGCCACCCTTTTTGTCAACCATATTTCTCTGGCTCCATCTCCTGATGAAGCCCAGGCCCTTATCAGGGAAGCTCTGGAGCTTTTTCAAAAAGTAAAGGATCACGGAAAAGAACCTGACCTTATAAACAGCTCTCTGCAGATGGAAGCCTACTGCCTGCTCCTTCTTAGCCGGCCTCAGGAAGTCCTGGATCTTCTTTCAGAGGACCTTTCCATCACAGGACCTTTAGAACCTCTTCTGGCTTCTGCCTGGCAGATGAAGGGAAATCTTACAGAAGCGAAACGGGTTTCGCAGATTGGTATTTACCGGGATATGCTCTCCCTGATCAACCAGCTGCTGCCCTACATCAGCCTGTGTACAGGGGATTCTTTTGCTCTAAAAGAAAGCTGCCGACGGCTTCAGACCATATCTGAAGTTTTTCATCTGGACAGACTCCATCCCGGGGTTCTTCTCTCCTGCTATATTACAATGGCCCAGGCCATGCTCCACACAGGAGAAAAAGAGAAAGCCCTGGACATTCTGGATGCTTATACCCGGCTGGCTTCCGGGAACATATATCCCTTAAAGCTTCACGGAGACGAATATTTTTATTTATTAGACGGCTGGTTTGAAAAGGCTTCAGACCTTGGAGATTATCCGCCCAGAAATGAAAGTACGATCCGCCGCAGCATTATCCAGTCTCTGGAAGAAAATCCTGCTTTCTCTTTCCTAAAGGAAGAACCCAGGTTTCAGGAGATGGCACGCAGACTGAAGAAAAAAGAGGAGGAAGTATGATATGGATACCATTCTTTTAGATCACCTGTCAAAAACATATCCAGGAGGAAAGCAGGCCCTTAAGGGGATCAGTCTTTCCCTTGGAGAGGGCGAAGTTTTCGGATTTTTAGGACCAAATGGCGCCGGAAAAACCACCACAGTAAAACTTCTTACCGGGATCCTTTCCCCCACACAGGGACACTGTCAGGTCATGGGAACAGATCCTTCCCGAGAGCCGGAAAAGACCCATGCAAAAACCGGAGTAGTCACCGAGCACGCCCAGATGTATGACCATCTCACCGGATTGGAGAATCTGCTGTTCTACGCTTCTATATTCGGCATTTCTGCCAGAGAAGGAAAAGACCGGGCCATGGCCCTTCTCTCCCGCCTTGGCTTAAAAGAAAGCGCTCAGCAAAAACTCTCTGCTTATTCCACTGGTATGCGCCAGAGACTTTCCCTGGCCAGAGCTCTGATCCACCGGCCTCAGGTTCTCTTTCTGGACGAACCTACCTCCGGTCTTGACCCGGAAAGCGCTCAGCAGGTAAATTCTCTCATCAAAAGCCTGGCAGCGGAAAAAGGAGTTACCATTTTTCTATGTACCCATCAGCTCAGATATGCCCAGGAATTATGCACCCGATATGGGCTTCTTGAGGAGGGAAGTCTTCTGGCTCTTGGCACTTTGGAAGAACTTCAGAAAAAAGTCCTGCAAAGACCGATCCTCCAGATCACTGCCCGCCAGTTTCCAGAAGATCTCCCCTTTAAAAAAACCGGAGATCTTAGTTACGAAACAGAAATTGCGTCAGAAGAAGAGATACCGGGTCTCCTTAGGCAGATCCTGGAGGCCGGGGGAAAACTTTATGCTGCCCAGACCAAGTATCCCACCCTGGAAGATATTTATTTTTCACTGACTTCAAAAAAGGAGGAAAAACCATGAACAAAGCCATATCCGCCATTATAAAAAAAGATTTGCACAGCATTACGGCCAATCGCCGGTTTTTTATCTCTCTTTTGATCGTTCCTCTGCTTTTTACCCTGCTTCTTCCCAGTGTTTTTGTTCTGACCGCATATTTTGTACCGGAGGACCCGGACGTCCAAGCAATGCTGGAGCTTCTTCCCCAGGAGACCTGGGCTGGTGATCCGGGCTTTGCCCTGCTCCATCTGATCTTCAACTATATCCTTCCGGTATTTTTCCTTATCATTCCTATTATGGCTTCTTCTATTATGGCAGCCAGCTCCTTTGTAGGAGAGAAGGAAAAGCATACTTTGGAAACTTTATTTTATGCGCCCCTGAGCCTGGATCAGATCTTCCGTTCCAAGGTTCTGGCCTCCTTTCTGCTGAGTATGGCCGTGTCTCTGCTTTCCTTTCTGGGCATGTTCATAGTAGTAGAAGCGGAAATATTTTTCCTCATGGGTACCTTCCTGGTACCGGGACCAAACTGGCTGGTCATTCTGGCGCTTCTCTCCCCTTCCGTTTCCCTTATCGCAGTGACTCTCATTGTCAAAGGCTCTGCCAAAGCCCAGAGCATGGAGGAATCCCAACAAAGCGCTGTTTTTCTGATCCTGCCCCTTCTCCTGCTGATCGTGGGACAGGTTTCCGGCCTTATGCTCCTCAGTCCCTGGATCCTGCTGATTTTAAGTCTGATATGTATAGGGATTGCCTGTATCCTGCTGAAAAGAGCCGTAAAAGGCTTTGCCTATGAAAGACTTCTGGAATAGTTTTCTTTTCTCTCTCCCTGTGTTACAATGAGTAACCACAGGGAGCTGCCTATGCAGCCTATATCAGGAATATTCCCGATTTTGATCAACGGGACAGCTCCAGGAAGAGGAATCAGAAATGAAAATAGCAGTATGTGATGACGATCTGATCTTTCAAAGAAAGATCAAAGAAGAACTGGACCAATATTACCAGAGCCTTGATGTTCTGGTGGAAATCTTCTCTTCAGGGGAAGATCTCCTTCGTGCCGCAGCCGCAGATCCCTACGGCTTTTTCTGCGTTTTTCTGGATATTGAAATGCCCGGCATAGACGGTATGGAAACTGCCAGAAGACTTGGCGAGCTGAACCGGAATCTTCCGGTACTTTTTCTCACCAGCCACCGGGACCTGGCTGTGGAGGGCTATGAGCTGAACGCCTTCCGCTTTCTCACAAAACCCCTGGAACATGAACGCCTCTGCCGGTCTCTGGCGGCTCTGGAAGCAAAAGGCCGGGAACAGGCACGGATTTCTGTTACCAAAGACGGACGGGATCTTTTTCTTCCTGTAGAAAATCTCCTTTATATAAAAAGCGAGAATATTTACCTGTCCCTGGTTACCCCGGATCACACTTATCTGATCCGGAAAAAGCTGAAGGATCTTCTGCCCCAGCTGCCTCCCGCTATGTTCTGTCAGATCCACCGCAGCTATGTGGTAAATCTTCACAAAGTATTCTCTTATTCCGGAAAGGATCTGGTCATGGAAGATCAGACGGTGCTTCCCGTAAGCAGAAACCGGCAGGAGACTTTAAAAGAGGCCCTGCTCCGCAGCATGGCAGGAAAAGCTGCCTGGGAAATACAGGAGGACAGGTTATGATCTTACTGAATATCTTCGGCAGTGCCCTGGGAATTTTACAGGTTTCCCTGGTCCTCTGTCTTTTTGCCCGTTACATATATCTGGAGAAAGGATTTTCCTCCTTGAAACAGCTTAAACTTTTCTGGGGAATAGCTGCAGGGATTTCTCTGGTCTGTACAGCATGTCAGGAAATCTTTGGATTTATGGAAGACTATCTTCTGTTGATCATCATCGGTATTTTTTCCTTTTATATTGTACTCACCAGAGAAAAGAAACGGATCCGGGGGATTTTCCTTCTGTTTCCTATTCTTGGTTTTGTAATATCTATATTTTTTTTCATTGTCCTGGGTCCTCTCCTTGCCGGATACTACGATATAGAATCTGAGTTTGCCTGGTATCCTCTGATGGATATTTTCGCCTGGGCTCTTTTGCTGCTCTTCTATTTTGCAGGAAAGAACTGGCGTCAAAAACTGAAGGAAAGCGGCGGCCAGCGTTCATTAAGTCTCTGGGAACGATGGCTGTTAAATATTTCCGGGATTTTTCTTCTGATCCTGGTGATCATGCTCCTTTCTTTCAAAGATCTTTTTACCACCAGAGAAGAAGGCGTAACTTTCCTTCTCGCAGGAGGGATCAGCGCCCTTCTTCTGGATCTCTCTATCCTGTTTCTGGTCCTTCAGGGGAACCAGAAAAGATACTATGAACAAAAAGCCCTAGAAAACGAATACTACCTTCAGGCAGAGCTCCGCTATTTCCAGGCCCGGCAGAAAGATCAGGAAGCTGTCCGCAGACTCCGCCATGATATGAAGAACCATCTGTTCTGTATCCAGGAACTCCTTGCCAGAGGAGAAGAGCAGGAACTTTCTGCTTACCTGGAAGATCTGAATACCCGTTTATTCAAAAATGCCGGGGATATCTCTCTGGGAAATGATATTGCAGATGCCATCTGCTGGGAAAAGGCCCGTCTGGCCGAAGAAAAAGGGATCCGGATCACTGCTGATGGAAAAATTTCTTCCAAAGCAGAAATCCTTCCGGCAGATATATGTACCATCTTTGCCAATGCGCTGGACAATGCCCTGGAATATCTGGAAGATTCCGGACTTGTCAATCCCTGGATCCATATAGGGATCCAGAATCAGGGAAATCTTCTCTGTCTGGTTTTTGAAAACCCTGTTACAGACAGCACTGTCCTGCCTGCAGAGGGAAAGACTTCAAAAAATCCAAAGCGCCACCAGGGTCTTGGTCTTTCTAATATCCGTCAGGCAGCGGAAAAGTACCAGGGGGGACTCCGGACAGAGATCCTCTCTCAGAAAAATGGCAGGATCTTTCGTCTGGAAGTTCTTTTACAGGCCAGAACTTTCCATTCACAACAAAATTACGGCAATTCACAACAAAATAATAGCAAAAACATGATGCTTCCCTTATCCTTATCTCAAAAGAACGAAGGGAGCATGTTTATGAATGAGAATTTAGATCTGACAAATACAGACGAAAAAAGCCGGAAAAAGATGGTAAAAAAAGAAACCGGGAGAGTAGCCCGGCGGGTATTATTTTATAATCTGATCCTTGTAGGAGTCGTTTTACTCTTTACAATTTTTCAGAGTGTGGGATTTCTCCTTCATTTTCCTGATCTGGAACCTACCCCGCAGGCCGAAGCCTCTTTTATGGAACATATCGGGACCTCTGGTGTCTCCAGTATTGCAGGAGTTCTTGTAGGTGTAGGCCTCTACTTCCTTTGGGAAAGAAAAGCTGGTACCTACCGGGAAATTTTCCGTTCCGAAAAGAAAATTACGCCGCTGGTTTTCCTGGGATTCCTCTCCGTATTTATGATGGTGCAGCTTCTTTCTTCCATTGCCTCCGTAGGAATGGAAGGACTCTTTCATTTATTTGGCTACACCATGGCAGATTCTACAGCGGCAGCTACGGGACCTTCCTCCACTCTGTCCATGTTTCTATATGTAGGACTTGCAGGGCCAGTAGCAGAAGAACTGGTATACCGGGGCTTTGTTATGCGTAGACTGGAAAAATACGGTTCCTTCTTCGCCATACTTTTCTCGTCTCTGCTCTTCGGTGTCATGCATGGGAACCTGGCTCAGATATTTTTTGCAGCAGCTGCAGGACTGATTTTCGGCTATTTGGCTATGGAATATTCCATTGTCTGGTCGATACTCCTGCATATCCTGAATAACCTGGTATTTTCCGATCTCCTGGGACGGTTCACAGAACACCTGCCGGAAACAGCCGCCAACCTTATAAGCTATGGCATGATGGGAATCTTTACAGTAATCGCCTGCGTATTCCTCTATAAAAAGAGAGGCTCTATCCGGGCATGGCTGAAAGCAAATCCTATACCCAGAAAGTACTGTCTCTGGGCCTTTACCGGATTCTGGTTCCTGCTATTTGCAGTTCTGGAATTTATCGCTGCTTTTGCAGCACTGACACCGGTGCAGTAATTTTTTCCATAAGCCGGGCAAAATGATTGGTTCCACTGACACTGTCCAAGCCACGCAGCCCTGTTAGGATTTCCTTCATATATCCTCAATATCCCGGTTTATGGTACGCCTGGACACTTCAAACTTTTCAGCCAGATATGGGGCCGTCACCTTTTCTTGTTGAAGCAATACGGACAAAATCCCCACAGAAATCAAAATTTTTCATTCTCTGATTCCTGTGAGGATTTTCTTATTTTTCATAGATTCTTATCCGGCAAACCAATAGCCCGTAAAGTCCCCTTTCATGACCCGGTACCCCTGGAAATCGGATTCATAGCTGAATTCCCGGATCATCTCACCGTCCTGGTCATATTCTCCGAAAATTTTTGCAACGCCGCTGTTTACCACATAATTATCATTTCGGATCTGCACGCTGGATACGATACTGGAATAGGACACATCATATCCCCATACCAGATCATAGGTCTTCTGATTCTCATCTACCAGATAGAAGTATACATGTGAGGGAAAATCGCTGCCCATCAGTTCTGTTGAAACGCTGTCGCTAAGCTCCGGCTCATATCCGTCTGTACGTGTGCTGTTGGCATAATAATTGTTATCAAACATCATCAGATAATACTGACCTTTCTCCAGATCCCCGGAAGGAACATAGGTAACCGTGTGCTGTCCGTACTGGCCGGTAAAATCAGAGGCTTTTTCATAGACATAATCCTCGTATCCGGTACCTTCCCAGTATTCCTTGTCTCCCAGAAGATAGTCGATCTGTACTTCTCCATGGATATCTGAAAGCTTTATGATAGTAGATGTTTCCCTTGAGCTTAATACAATACTGTCATTGCCCATATAATCAATAGTATTCAGATGGATCCAGTCTCTGGTTCCTGCCTGCCAGAAGAAGGTGTCCGTACTTCCCACCTTTTCTGTGATCTTGTAATAAGCAGGAAAAACATCTCTTAAATCTATGATCTCTGTTACATCTCCCGTCTCCATGTCAATTTCCAGGATACGGTCCATAACCCCGTCATCAAGGGCATTCTTTTTCGTAGCCAGGACCAGAAGCTTTCCCTCATCACCCCAGTTAAAGTCATGGTGCATATCATAGCCTTTTGTCTCATAAAGCCGGACTACCTGACCCAGAGGATTCATTCTGCCGATCTGATCAGCGGATACGCAGAAAATAATATCAGAACCTTCTGTCAGGATCCGGTCTGCCTTGTATCCGTCCAGAAGCATTTCATAACGCATAACTCCTTCATTATCATAGAAAAACATATGTCCGTAATATCCCTGAGTACCTAAGGTATAGTAAAGACCTCCTGTCAGTTCCTCCTCGGAGTCTCCCTGGGTATATTCCAAAATGGTGTCATACCCGGAAGCCGTCTGTGGAACCTCTGTTTCAAAAGTAGCTTCCCGTACTGTGTCCCCCTGGCTGTCTGTAAGACTTACCGTCACCTGGCAGTTTTCTCCCGGCACCAGACCAATGATCAGAAATTCTTTCTGGACTGTGTCCCCGGCATTTGCCTGGGCCTGAAAATCCCGGATCTCCTGGTTTTCTGTATGTACCGTGTAATGGACTTCCAGGGAAGGATCCTCTGTCTCAAAATAGAGATACAGTCCGTTTGTTCCTGTACCGTAAGGATTCCATACAGCCAAAGGATTCTCCAGGGTATAGCCTCCTTCTGCCTTTAAAGTCTCCAGGCTTTCCTCCAGCCTGTTCTGCACATCCATGTTATAGTAGGTAAAATTGTCTTTTTTCACCTCTACCGGCTGGATCTGATAAATTTCGATATCACTTGCTGTTGCCGACTTGTAAATATTTACCCTGGTATCCCTGTCTTTTTCCAGAAGTTCTCCGGTTTCCACTGCCCAGGATTCTCTCTTCTGGGTTTCTTCCGACATCTGGTCATTTACGATCCATCGGTAGATCCCATAGGCTGCCGCAGCCAGAACACAGATTCCCAGAATAATGATCACTGCCAGTTTTTTTCTGCTCAGTTTCTTTTTTTTCTTTTGTCCACTGCTTTCCATATTTCTCTCCTGTGTTTCCTTTTCCTCCTTAAAAGTTAGGTTTCTTCTTATTGTAATACTATCACAGAAAAGTTTGAAAAAATTGTGAAAAAGAAAGGTTTGAAGAAAATTTTACATAATCTTTACATTTTCGCTTCTAACCCAGATTCCAACTGCCGTCATCAGGATTCCCGCAGCGCCCAGAACTGCTTTTCCCCCGAACTCTCCCTGGCTCATAGAGAAAAGATAAAAAACGCCTAGTTTTCCGCTCCCTGCAGAAATGCACAGTATATAATAGAGGATCGGAATCATATATCCGATCACAACCTGATCTGTCAGAGCATAGACAATAATCCCCATACCTCCAAGAAAAGCCATGGTAGCCAGTGTGCCTCCATACAATCTGAAAAACTCAAACTGACAGTTCCCCTTTTTCATTACTGCCATATAAACAGCCAACAACACCATAAGGGCCGCCAGGGATTCCAGAACCCGGATTCCATAGACTACCCAGGCTCCGGTATATTTGGAGTCTGTCAGATCCCGGATCTCCCGGTTCTGTTCCGGAAGAAATACGGGGGGAAAGAGGATCACTCCCAGGAATACCAGGTAATATTCCAAAACCTTTGCGCACTCTAACGGATCCAGATTTTGTATCCCTATAAATAAAGGAGACAGAATAAGAAGGGCTGCTGACAGCAATAAAGGCGCCGGCAGATTAAACTTCAGATTTACTTTTCCGATAGCTGCGTATTTTTCCACGGAAATCCCACCTTCCTTTTCTTTTTTCATTGTAGATCAGGGATGCAAAGATCAGAAATACCAGGGCAAGCACAGTGTAAAACACACGGTTTACTCCCATCTGGAACAGGTGCTCTGTAAAAAGTTCTCTTTCTCCTGTAGTATTATACCTGAGGATCAGATGCAGCCCGAAATTCCCGCCGGCAAGATTCGCTCCGCTCCCTGCAAAAACATCTGCAAACCACCAAACTCCTTGGATCAAGATAGCCAGTGGACTGCCGGTCAGCTCTGCAAAAAACATTCCCAAAGACGAAACCATAAGAATCTCCGGCAAAAGCCATCCGAAAACTACGGGAAGAAATGCCAGATAGTCCACAGAAACATCCAGATTTCTCCCATAGGAAGCACACTGAAAAAGCGTGTAAAAAGAAGTCAGGAACACCGGCAGGATCATCATAAAAACCATAGCAAGCCACCGGCTCATCAGGATCTTACCGGAGGGGGCCGTTCTGGTATAGATCAACTCCTCCATTCGGGCTCTCCTGTCCCGCATTTCTCTGGTCACTGCCAGAAATACAGGTAGGATTCCAAGAGCAATCCCCATATAATCTCCAAAGAGCCTTGCGTAGCCTCCTGTGATCCTGTCTTTGTATAAAAAATCATGGTAGGCTTCCATTGCCTCTTCATAAGTAGCAGGAACAGAATATCCCTGTTCATAAGTATCTTTTTCAAAATCAGAACCGGGACCTAAAATCCGGCACACCCTTTCCATCTTTTCCTGAAAAGCAGTGTAAGTTAAGGTATCCGAAGGCTCCAGGGAAAATTCCCATACAGGGAAGGTCATATATCCTTCTTCCTGATCTGTCCCCTCCTTAATCTTCTCCTGAAGTTCTTCACGGGACAGTCCGGTGCAGTCTGAGAGGATATTCCACATTCTCTCTTTTTCCTCTGTACTGGGATACACGTATTTTACAAATCCCACAGGGTAGGTGCTCCATTCGTCTTCATACAGGTACTGTCCCAAAAGCCCCAGCGTCCGCTCCATAATCACCTTTTTATCTTTGGAAATAACGGTGCCGTAGGTACTCTCTTCTCCTTTGACAGGCTTTATCTGGGAATCAAAGCCCGGATTTCCCATCTGTGTAAGAAAAAACAGCAGCAGACACAGAACATAGATCCAGTAGATCAGACTTTTCCCTGTCTGGACACATTCCTTTTTGAATAATTCAAAGAACAATTCTCTCACCTGCCTTTTTCTCCATCAGATATAGATAGGCGTCTTCCGTTCCTGCCTGGCAGGAAACGGCCCCTTTAAAAGGAAATTCCTCCGCCAGAAAGCGGATCTGCACATTATTTCCAGCAGAATGGATTTCTGTAACCGGATATTTCTCTTTCATACCGGGAAGTTCTCTGCGGCTGATCTGAGCAGTATAGACCTTTCCTTCCACCATCTGGTTCAATGCTTCTACTGTGCCCCGGTACAGGATTCTTCCCTTGTCCATAACGGCGATCTCATTACAGGTGGCCTCTATATCCCCTACAATATGAGTAGACAGCAGGACGATACGATCCTGGGCAGTCTCGCACAGAAGATTCCGGAAGCGGACTCGTTCTTCCGGATCCAGTCCTGCCGTAGGCTCGTCTACGATCAGAACGGCAGGATCATGGAGGATCGCCTGGGCAATCCCCAGCCTTCTTTTCATGCCTCCTGACAGAGCTTTGACCTTTTTGTTTCTTTCTTCTTCCAGATTTACTTTTTCCAGCAGCATAGGGATCCGTCTTTTCCGGACTTCTTTTTTCAATCCGGAAAGAACCCCCAGATAATCCATGGCCTCATATACCGTCATATTAGGATACATAGAAAAATCCTGGGGAAGGTAGCCGGTCATCTGCCGGATCTTCCTCCGGTTTTCTACAGGAACGCCGCAGACCTCCACTTTGCCTCCCTGTTTTTTCTGAAGAGCAGCCAGGATCTTCATCAATGTGGTTTTTCCAGCGCCGTTTCTCCCCAGCAGGCCAAACATTCCCTGGGAAATCGTAAGATTTACATGATCCAAAGCCTTTCTTCTTCCATAATATTTCTCCAAATTTTCAATTCGTATCTGCATTTCCATACTTTTGTCTCCCTTCGATGCTTTTATAGATATCCTAGAAGAAACTTCTCTATTTTCTTCCTATATTTCTATAAAAATTCCGAAAGACAAGAATAAAACTTTTATATCTCGAAGGAAGCCGAAGCGATAGCGCCCTGCCTCCGGCTCTGATTCGCAATACTGAAAGCTCCGCCATGGAGCTGACATAAAGTCTTGCATATATGAAGCCCCAGGCCGAAATGTTCTCCGCTGTTTTCCTGTCCCCAGTAGGGCTCTAAAGCCTCCCGAAGGCCGTCCCCGGAAAATCCGGGGCCGTCATCTTCCACATAAAGATAGAGATATTCTTTTCCGCCTCTTTTCTCCGTGTCCAGTTCTATCACTATGGAACTTTCCGCATAACGGATAGCATTAGAGAGAAGATTCTCCAATACTTCCAGCACCAGGTTTTCATCATAATATCCCTGCTTTTCAGCCGGGAAATCACATGCAAGAGACAGCTCCACTTCACCGCCGAAGGACAGGGCTTCCAGGATTCCCCGGATCTTCCGGCAAAGTCCTTCCAGAGTACTTCTTCTCTTTTCCACCGGATACTCCTCCAGGCTCCTTGCAGATTTCATCGTCTTACAAAAGCTGGTCAGCCTTTCCAGCTGCCCGGACATCAATTCCAGCACCTGGACCATTTTTTCGGCATTTACCTTTCCCTGGGGGAGATACCTTGCCAGAAATTCCGAATACCCTTTCAGCACGGTAAGAGGTGTCCGCAGATCATGGGCAAAAGCAGCGTTCAGCTTTCTCTGGTTTTCAATGGTCTGCCATAAATCCTCATATCTCTCTTCCAGATTTTCACGCATGCTATCCAGAAGACGGCACAGTTCTCCCATTTCATCCCGGCTGTCATATTCCAGCGGAAATCCCAGATTCTGCTTTCGGAACTCTTCCACTCCTTCCTGAATGATCCTGATGGGTTTCTTCAGCCTGTTATGATAAAACAGCACCAACATCAGGACCATACCTGTTCCCATATAAATATATCCGGCCCAATGTTCCAGAAAAGTCCAAAATGAAGGCTCCCATTCCGCCATTTCCACGCTGCCTGAGAGCCACATAAATATCCGTCTGTCACTGATCCGGTTGGTCAAAATAGTTAAGATCATAGCTATTCCCGAAAAAAAGGCCAGATATACCAGCGCTCCTTTCAGCAGGGACAGATTTCTTACCTTATCTTGTATCTTCATGATCTGTTCGTCTATCCAATCCATTTATACCCCACTCCCCATACGGTTTCAATATAATCCTGATCCGCTACAGCCCGGATTTTATTTCGTATCCTGCGGATATGCTCCATAATAATACTGTTATCTCCTTCTCCGTCTATTCCTCGTACTTTTTCATAAATCTGTTCTCTGCTGAAAACCTGGCCCGGATTCATGGATAAAAACTCTACGATATCAAATTCTGTTTTCGTCAGCCGTATCTCTTGTCCCTGATAACGGATCTGCCGCTGGCTGTAGGAAATAGAAAGCCCTCTTTCCTGCTCTTTTTGTTCCGCACTCCTCTTTTCTCTGCGCAGATGAGCCATAACTCTGGCTCCAAGCTCTTCTATACTGAAGGGTTTTACAATATAATCGTCCCCTCCCATGAGAAAACCGTTGATCCGGTCCTGTTCTTCCACTCTGGCCGTCAGAAACAGGATGGGACAATTCACCTTCTCCCGTATCTGCCTGCACACCTCCAGTCCGTCTATATCCGGGAGGCTGATATCCAAAAGAATCAGATCCGGCTGCTCCCCTAGAGCCAGCCTTACGGCTTCCTCCCCTGTGCCGGCTGTCAGTACCTGATACTCCTGTATTTCAAAATAATCTTTCAATAGCCAGCGGATGCCTTCCTCATCATCTACAATTAAAAGTCTGTATTCCATTTTTTCACCCTCTTAAAATGCAGACAGCTGCCAAAGGGCTGACATTTCTGAAACCTTTTGGCAGCTGCCTGAAAATCTTTATTATTATAACGCAAAATTCTCTACGAAATCTCTATATTTTAATATTTGCTCTGTTTCTTAAATTATGATTTCTTACTATACGCCGTCTTTTTTCCGTGATAAAATGGACTGGAGAAAAAATCCGAATCAAACCTGTGAAAAAGGAGAAACAGATCCATGAAAATCGTATTTTTAGACGCCAATACTCTGGGAGAGGACATTGATTATACACCATTCGAAGAATTGGGAGAAGTGGTAAAATATCCCTTTTCCACCTCTGAAGAAGTTTTTCAGCGTTCTAAGGACGCGGATATCCTTGTGATCAATAAGATCCAGATCAACGAAAAAACCATCTCTTCTGCAAAGAGACTAAAGCTTGTCTGTGTCACCGGTACAGGCACCAATAACCTTGATAAAGATTATCTGGCCCGCCGTGGTATCCAATGGAGAAACGTAGCCGGATATTCAACAGAATCCGTGGCCCAGCATACCTTCGCTATGCTTTTCTATCTGCTGGAAGGCCTTCGCTATTATGATGATTATGTAAAAGAAGGCCGTTATGTCAACGACCGGGAGTTTACCCATTTCAGCCATACCTTCCATGAACTCCAGGGTATGACCTGGGGAATCCTGGGACTTGGAGCCATTGGCCGGAGAGTGGCAGACATTGCCGGAATGTTCGGCGCCAAAGTAATCTACTATTCTGCTTCCGGGGCTTCTGCCCAGGAAGGATACTGCCAGGTAGACTTTGACACTCTATTAAAAGAGGCGGATATCCTGTCCGTCCATGCGCCGCTGAACCAGTATACAGAAGGACTTATGGATCAAAAGGCCTTTCATAAAATGAAGTCTTCCGCTATCTTCCTTAATCTGGGAAGAGGGCCTATTGTCCGGGAAGCCGACCTTGTCAAAGCACTGAATGAAGGAGAAATCCAGGCCGCCGGTCTGGACGTACTGTCCGGCGAGCCTATGGCAGCAGACAGTCCCTTCCTCTCGGTTAAAGATAAAAGCCGTCTGCTGATCACCCCTCACGTTGCCTGGGCTGCAGTAGAGGCAAGGCAGAGATTGATGAAGATCATTGCCGGCCAGATCAAAGATTTTTTTAAACTATAGTCCGCCGCTTACAGTCTCGTAAAAAATCCCGTTTCTTCTCTGCAGACACTCTGCAAGAGAAAAAACGGGATTTTATAATTTTAATAAACTTCCGCTCCAAAAGGCATCAGGGCCAGTTTTGCCAGTTTAAAATGCTGGAGGCCGAAGGGGATTCCGATGATCGTTACGCAAGGGAAAGAAGCTAAGTCCCGCAAACTTAAAGCACTGCATTCCCACAGGAATTCCGATAATGGTAAGGCACCAGAGACACCCTGCCAGGCACCAGCTCAGACCGCTTAAAGCGCCGCCCAAAATAAACCATAATAAATTTCCAAGACAACCCATTTTTATTCCTCCTCTACCACTGTTTCCTGAGTTTTTCCAAAAGTTCTTCTACCAGCTGGATCCCGTCTTCCACATCCTCCCGGGTATTCTGGATCCTGGAGTATACCAGATAATCGGAAACCGGATCATCAAAGAAAAAATCCGCAAAGGAAAGGAAACTTCCGATCTCCATTCTCAGATCCAGGGACACGGGAACGTCTTTCAGTTCCCTTTGAAAGCTTTCCAGATCCTTCTTTGCCCGGGTGATCAGCCCTGCGGCTGTTTCCATCCTGGAGTGCTTCATAAATCCTGAAAAAACTCCTCCCCCGAAAAGATCCAGAAGTCCCCAGTTTTTTGCGCTGTTTAAAGTATCTCTGAGGGTATAGAGGCTTTCCAAAGCTCTCTCTCCTGCTGTCTCTGCCTGTCTTAATTCTTGTTTTACTAATCTTTCTGTCATTTTTCTCGCTCCTTCTCATCTGCAAGTTTCTGTGACAGATGTCCGGAGTATTCTGTTTTTATGATAAAAGAAAAAGACTTTTATCATGGCATCTGCCACAATAAAAGTCTTGCTATCTCATTTGCTACGGGCGCCTCTCGACACCGGTTGACGATTACAAAACCATCCTTTTGGGATGTTCAGCTACTCCCTTTCCATTGCTTGCATCAAATTTAGCATATACAGAACTTTCTGTCAAGGGATTGTGAGCATCTTTTCTGGTTTTTCTTAAGAATCCGGCTCATGCACAAAGGAAGGATATCAGTCTATAACCTATAAAACCGGAATATCTAAATCACATAAGATTGATATCAATTTTTTTAAGCTTCTCATACAAAGCTTCTATATCCGTAGGTTTTTCCTGTATATGATCCATTTCTTTCCTGATTTCCAGCATAGTCTCATCTACATGAGCAATCTCATCTGCACACTCCTTCAGACGGGCGATCACTTTTTCTGCATGATCTACATTTTTCTTATACTTGATCTGGTGTTCCAGACTCGCCCAGAAATCCATGGCAATAGTTCTGATCTGTACTTCCGCCTTTATTTCCTTTGTTGACTCAGCAAAAAAGATAGGAACGCTTACGATCAAATGAAGACTTCGATAGCCGTTAGGCTTTGGATTCTTAATATAATCCTTTTTCCTGATCAGTTGAATATCATCCTGTTTTGTCAGGGCATCCGCCAGAAGATAAATATCGTCAATATAAGAACATATCACTCGGATCCCTGCAATATCATTCAAACTGTTCTCTATATTTTCCCGTGTAGGCGGCAGTCCTATCTTGGCCATCTTCTGCAGAATACTCGTCTGACTTTTCAGACGGGTTTCAATAGTATTGATAGGATTTCTTTTATATCTGACCTCAAATTCTGTGTCCAGGACTTCAAACTTTGTATTGATCTCCTTAATCGCACAGGCATATCCCATCATAAGTTCCTTATAGTCCAGAACACCGTCAAGCAGATTCATGGCCTGCCCCATGATGATATTCTTTCCGACTTTTTCCGGCATCTGAAGCCATTTTTTTTCTTCCATAGTTACCTCCGTTCCGGCAATATACGTTCTGTCTCTGTATTCTATCACTATTTTAACGGATGGAAGACAAAGACACAATTAAAATACTCTAAAAAAATATAAACAATGTTGATACCAGATTAGATAAATTCTGTCCTATTTTTTCTATAATACAAGAACCCCTTTCAGGATTCTCTTTTCTTAAAAGCATAATAGATCATCTGGATCACAGGCAAAACAGAAATCCCCACTCTCACCAGATAGAGGGCAAAATGACTGATACCTTTCCGTTTCATCTTTTTAGCAGTTTTTTCTTCACTGCGCCTCCCCTCCTTTTACCGAAATAATTCTTTCGCCTTCTCCATTCTTTCAACCACATGCACCCCGAATGGACATCTCTCTTCACAGCCGCCGCAGCCGATGCAGTCCTCTGCATTTGCAGACAGTCCTTCATAGTGAGCCCGGAGACTGGCCGGAATTTCTTTCTGCATCACCGCCAGATCGTAAAGCTTATTTACCATGGCAATATCGATCTGAGCAGGGCATGGAGCGCAGTGGCCGCAGTAGGTGCACTGTCCCGAATAGGCATGATGAGGGGCTTTTGCCAGAACTGTTGCATAGTCTTTCTCTTCTTCCGTAGCGTTCTCATAGCCGGCAGCTTCTTTTACATGTTCCGGAGTATCGCAGCCGGTAAGTATGCTGGCCACAGCCGGTCTGGTCAGAGCGTAATGGATACACTGGACCGGCGTCAGGGCTACGCCGAAAGGAGAGGTCTTGGAAGAAAACAGTCTTCCTCCGGCATAACCTTTCATAACGGTTATACCCACTCCCTGCTGCTCGCAGATCCGGTACAGCTCTGCTCTCTCCGGGTCAATGCCCCCCAGACTTTCTTCATAGTTCTCCGCAAAATATGTATTCAGATCTTCACTTGCCGGAAGAAGATCAAAGGCCGGATTAATACTGAACAGAAGCATTTCGATTTCTCCGCTTAAGGCCGCCAGCTTTGCCACTCTGGGATTGTGGGTACTCATGCCGATATGGCGGATGATCCCTTTTTTCTTCTGCTCCTTCACATAAGCCAGAAATTCTCCTTCCATGATTCTGTGAAACTCTGCTTCTTCATCTACAAAATGGATCATGCCCAGATCTATATAATCCGTCTGCAGCCGTGTCAGCAGGTCTGAAAATGCCTCTTTTACCTTGTCCATCTCTCTGGTACGGACATACTGGCCATCCTGCCATGTAGAACCGAAATGTCCCTGGATGATCCATTTCTCCCGTTTCCCCTTCAATGCTTTTCCGATATTTGTGCGCACATTCGGCTCAGACATCCAGCAGTCCAGAATGTTGATCCCATAGTCTTCACAGCAGTCAATGACTGCCTTTACTTCTTCTTCGTTGTGACGTTCCAGCCATTCGGCTCCAAGGCCGATCTCGCTGACTTTCAGTCCTGTTTTTCCCAGTTCTCTGTATCTCATTGTAATACCTCCATCTTACAATCATGCTTTTTTGAAGCATGTCATCACTTCTTTATTTGGAATTGATACGTATCCGTTTTCGTAGTTCAAAAATCCATAGACGACCATAGCTGAGAATATCTCATTTTTCGTCCGGAGATTCATAGATGTGGCCGCATATTCTCTTACTTTTTTTCTGCAGAATAGAAAATCGCCTATACTAAAGTATAGACGATTTTCCTGCTTTTCACAACAATATCCTTTAACAAGAGTTCTATCATCTTTCAGTCAAAAGTCAGAGTTAAAATAAGCTTAAACGGCTTTTCCGGCAGCTCAACTATAAATACTTTTTCCTTCTCATCTGTTTTTCCCCTAAACTCCTGACCATTCACCAGAATTTTCTGTGGCTTTTTCCCGGATATCCATCCTACCCTTCCAGATTCTCCCAGTATCACAGTGACTCTGTTGCTGCTTTCGTATATATTTTCCACTGCTGTAAATCCTGCATATTTATCCAAAAGTCCCAGGCAGGCGCCATTTTCACCTTCCGGGAGAATGACATACCAGCCAAAACCATCCGGCTCCATGGTTCCTTCATATTTTTCATTCCGGTCAAGGGAAAAAGCTTTCTTGCTGAAATAGTCATAAACCCGGTAAGTATGAGCAACTTCCAGATCGAGAATATCCCCTGGGCAGAAAGAAAAGGGCTGCATCCGGTCTGTGAGATTAAACACTGCCATTCCTCCGGCCTTTTTATCGCCATAGGAAGCTATATTATGAAGCTTCAGAACGCCCTCCTTCATAGGATCTGAAAAAATGCAGTCCTGGGCAGGTTTTGCAGAACGGTCCATCATCAGGATCTTGCCATTCTGATAAGTAAGAGGCTTCAAAATTTCCGGGTCAGTAGCCCCCGGCTTATCACTGACATATACCGGTCCTCCGCTGACGGCTCTCAGCAGGCTGTGTTTCACGGCATCCTTGTGCATAGTCCAGAACATATCCCAGTCACAGCAGTACAGCTCGTTATGATACAGGGCATTGTATGCGTTCTGGAGAAGATGTTCCGCAAATCCGCCTTCTTCTTTGTCCGGCACAAAGTCGTCGCTGTTTCTGGAAACGGCAGTTGCCGGCCTTGCCAGGATATTTTCCATCGCCATTCCCATACAGTTAATGACCCCTCCGTCCATGCGGGAAGCGCCGCTCTCCAGAGCTTCATTCATTCCCCGTACAGCCTGGGCCAGAGACAGATCATTTTCAAAATACCAGGTAGCCGAACTCTGTCCGTCTACCTTTACAAAGCTGATACCCTGGCGGTTCAGCAGCTCGTACCAGTCACGGTAAAATTTTTCTCCTGTCACAGGGCTTGGAACCAGCTTGCCGCTCACTGTCTGATACAGATAGGGGGCTTCTCTCCGGGCCAGCGGGCTTTCCGGGACAATGCCTCCCCAGAATCCTCCCAGGGCATGCCAGACGCCCATCCACCGTATCCCGTTATTTTCTTTCAGCTCTTCTGTCATCTTCCGGAAACCTTCGGGAAATTTTTTCCGGTCCGGAGCAAAATCAGCCAGAAGCTCTTCCTTGTCATCCATGGTCATCCAGCCGTCATCGATCATCATCCATTTTACCGGGACATGTTTTTCAGAGAGTTCTTCCGCTTTGCGCCGGATTCCCTTTTCGCTGACTTCTCTGTAAAAGGCATCCCAGCTGCACCAGCCCAGATACCGGAACATTTCCGGGATCCGACGTTCTTCCCGGATCCGGATCCCTTTATAATCCGCGATTCATACAAATGCCTTATGTATGGCTTTGTACAAAGAGGAAGCTTTCGATATAAGATACAAAGGCTCTTCTAAAGAACTGATTCCTCCCAGGTCTGCGGTCATATCCAGGCAGAGACCCTCTTTCGTTCCGCCGGATATCAATTTGTATACCTTGAACTGGATATGTAAAACTGTTCTTGAGCTTCCCAAGGAATATCAAGAGGAGCTTCCCACGCTCTTACAATATTTTGATGATATTTATGCGATCCTCTATGCTTCCAGTAAAATCCAATATTATGAGCATTGCAATAATATGGCGGACGTTGCAAGGGCATATCTGAAAGATGTTCCCTGGTTTTCGGGCCTCCCGGAAAATGTAAAGCAGTACTTTGATTATGAAGGGTTTGGGGAACAGCTTCAATCAGAAAGCAGATATGTATTAGGGGAAAACGGAAGCTTCTGTTTTTCATAGAAAGAAGTGCTTCTTATGATTGATATGCAGGTCTATATTGCTAATCTGGGAAAGTATAACGAAGGGGAGCTTGTCGGAGCCTGGTTCACACCGCCTGTTGATTATGAAGAAATAGCAGAACAAATCGGGTTAAATGAAGAATACGAAGAATATGCAATCCATGATTATGAGCTTCCTTTTACCGAAGATGAGGTAATCGAATGACAAAAACTTTTAAAAAATCCCTTCCCATTTTCCTATTTCTTCCTTTTGCATTGCCGCCGCTACTCTCCTGTTTTTCCTAACCGGAAGGGCGGTACAAGCCGCAGGCCTAGTGGATAATACGATAGATTCCTACCACTTGTATTCCAAATATCCTTTGGAAAATTATCAATTAGATTTCTATGTAGACAACTCCTGGAGCTGGCTTCCCTGGAATTGGGGAGACGGGATCGGAAAACAATGCTACCGGATATGTGATCCAGCAGGCCTATAAACTGGATTTCATTGACGATATGGCAGATAGTGTCGGACAAGGTATCCAAAAACTTGCCGGAATCACCAGAAATGGATTTTCAAGTAGCGGTTTCTATGTCGGTTTCCTTCTTCTTTTGATCCTGGCTGTTGGTATCTATGTTGCCTATGCAGGACTTATCAAACGGGAAATAAACAAAGCTGTCCACGCTGTCGTGAATTTTCTTGTTATTTTCCTGTTATCCTCCTGCTTTATCGCCTATGCTCCTAATACTATAAAAATGGTAAATGAATTTTCTTCTGATATCAGCACTGCCGCCCTTGATTTAGGGACAGGATTAATCGCCCCGGATTCCGAAAGTGAGGACAGTGTGAGCCTAATAAGAGATACCTTGTTTTCTATCCAGGTAAGGCAGCCATGGCTTCTGCTACAGTTTGGAAGCAGTAACATAGAAGAGCTTGGAGAAGACCGTGTGGAAGCTCTGCTGTCAATCAGCCCAGCCCTGAATGATGGAAAAGACCGGGAAAATGCTGTAAAGGCGGAAGCGGTAAAGGTTCTGATGTCATGCAGGCCAGCGAATCCCTGGGCCTCCCTCCTAACACTTCAGGAACAGACGAATCTATCCGCCAGGGCTGCCGCTACCTGTCCAGCCTGATCCAGTCTGTAAACGCCAGGGAATGTGATATAAACACCGCTATACAGGCCTATAATTTCGGCGGCCAATATATCAGCTATGTATCGGATAATGGAAAAAAGCACAGTTATAATCTAGCTGAAAACTTTGCAAAAGAAAAATCCGGGGGAAGAACAGTCACATACACAAACCCCATTGCTGTTGCCAGAAATGGCGGCTGGCGGTATGCCTATGGCAATCAATTTTATGTGGAAATCGTCAGCCAATATCTGGCTGTGGAAAGTTTTGATAATGAGACTGTGCAGATCATCATGAATGAAGCCTTGAAATATGAGGGCTGGAAATATGTATATGGCGGTGCTAATCCCAATACGTCCTTTGATTGCAGCGGTCTGACACAGTGGTGTTACGCAAAGGCCGGGATCAGCCTCCCCCGTACAGCACAAGCACAATATGACGCAACCCAGCACATTTCCATGTCAGAGGCCAGGCCTGGAGATTTAGTCTTTTTCCACAGTACCTATAATGCAGGAGATTATGTTACCCATGTAGGAATCTATGTATCCCCTACAAAAATGTATCATGCCGGTTCCTCCGGTATCGGATATGCTGATCTGACTTCCAGTTATTATCAGCAACATCTGATTGGGGCCGGAAGGATCAAATAATAGAAAGAAGGTTAAAAATGTTTCGGAAAAATAAAGAAAAGAGAGTGCGTACCATGAAGGTAGGCACACATAGAAAATCAGTCATTGCCTTGTGGCTCCTGCTGATCGGCAGCGTGTCCTTTGGTATCTACAAAAATTTTACGGCCATAGACCAACATACCACCCACGAAAAAGAGATTATACAGCTACAGCTAAATGATACTTCCGGGATTGAAAATTTCGTGAAGGACTTTGCCAGGGCTTTTTATGAGTGGGAAAATAACGAAGAAAGCATACAGGCCCGGACGGCAGCTATCAGTAACTACCTCACACCGGAGCTTCAGGATTTGAATATGGACACTGTACGAACGGATATCCCTACCTGCTCTTATGTCAATGACGTGCAAATATGGGATATTAAAGAAGCCGGGGATCAGGAATATCAGATAAAATATTCTGTAGAACAATATGTTACCAAAGGAGAGGAAGCAACGACTGTAGAATCTTTTTTTGAAACTACCGTCCATGTAGACAGCACTGGAAACATGGTAATCGTCCAAAGCCCTGTCCCGGCCAGCAGGCCAGAGAAATCAGATTATGAGCCAAAGGCTCCTGAATCTGATGGAAGTGTAGACGCAAAAACGATCCAGGAGGCCACCGATTTCCTGGAAACCTTTTTCAAGCTATACCCTACAGCCACAGAGGAAGAATTGGCATATTATGTGGAAGATTATGCTCTGGAACCAATAGAAGAAGACTATATTTTTTCAGAACTTATTAATCCGATTTTCAAAAAAGAAGAAGAAAACATAAAAGTTCACGTAAACGTGGCATTTATAGACCAGAATACGAAAGCAACTATTATTTCGGGATATGATTTAACCATAAAAAAAGAAGAAAACTGGCTTCTTATATCATCTTAAAGTGAACCTCCCTGAAAGCATAAAAGTCAGAAGAGGAATATGCAAGAAATTTGCCTTCTTGCATATCCCTCTTCTAAATATCAAATAAAAGTCTAAAGAGTAGCAATGAGTTTAACATTTTTGCCATCCTCCAATCCATTCATTTTTAGAATAACTCTTGAATTATTATTATATCTCATCTAAAATAATAAAAAAATGAAAGGAGTTTCTATTATGAAAAAGAAATTTATCTTAGGTATGGTTACCTGTTTTATTCTATTATTTACTTGCAGTTGTTCTTTATTTGATTCAACCTCAAAAGACAAAGTTTCTACCTCACAGAATAGTATAGAAGAGCCAAAATCTGATACTCCTTCAGAAACACAAAAAAATAATAACTCCAGCAATACAGAGTCTGAAAATTCTAATACTACCGATACAGATAAAGATACAAATAGCGAACCGGAATCCAGCAATGAGTCAGAAAATGACGCCTCTATTAACGGTGATTCTTCTTTACCCAATAATGCTGATTCTTCAAACAGTGATTCTTCCACAAATAGCAATGAAGAAGAGACTTCACCAACTATTCAAACTACTGTTGGTTATGTGCTTTCATGTGAAGGAAATACAATGTACGTAGATTTGCAAAACACCGGTGGCAGACTTTATCCTGGGGAAGGTGAAAATCGTAAGGTGGCATTTGACATATCAAATGCTGAGCGAGTCCAAACCAATATTTCAGAGTTTAATCCTGCCAGAAATAATCTTATACGACCAGGAATTCAAGTAAATATTGAGTACTATATTAAAAATCAAACTAATATTGCTACTAAGCTCACTTCTGATGGAGATGAAATGGAGCCATATAGTCCTGTAGCAATAGGAAAAGTAATAGCCGTGACAGATACAGAAGTCAGCATAACTGTCACGGAAGGTGAGAATATTGGTGAGAATATTTCTTTTGATTTAACTAATTGTGATTCAAATGGAGATACAATATCTATTGACAGCCAAGTAGCCATAGCTTACTATACAAGTCAAGATATAAATTATGCTGTTTATATTGAATCCGTATCTTAATTATAACTTGTTTTAACTGAGTTAAAAGGAGCTAGTAAATAAGCTCCTTTTTGTTTACAGTTATGAGCTTTCATACTTTGTTATAAATGAAAGCAATTTTTTCATAAAACCTCTGCTATCAACCCTAGAGGATTAAAAGCACGCCGACTCACCACCTGAAGTGATCCACTCAGGGCGCAAATTTGGCAACATTGGGATTTTCAGTTTAACTTTTGAAATTTCTTTACGTCAAATACCTTATAGGTAATGAGAAGTTTTTCTCAGGCACCTTGACAGCAGAATATTAGTGGTGAAAGCCGGTCTTGTCCACCATGGGTTAAACATATACATGGCAGTTCATTTTCTCCGGCTGTTCCATGGGAAGATAAATCTTCACCGGTCTCCCTGCCCGAAGATTAAAGTTCTCCATATTAGAAGTGTTTTGAATGCGAAGGCAGATCTCCCCCAGGCAGCAGTCCTTTGTCATATGTTCTGCCATTTCTACATAAAGCCCTTCTTCTTCCCGGCCTTCTGTGTTCAGAGTGATTTCCGGGTAAAAACTTTTTCCTTTCTGACAGTATATCTCACATCTTACATTTTCCCTCATATATATTTCCTTTCTTATTCTTATAATCTTACAGCTGACGCCAACCGGGGAGGTAAGGATACAGGCATGCCGCCGCATCCTTGCCTCCCCGGCCACGGTGCAGACTATATTTTTTATTCCCACTTTGCAAACAACATGCAAGTGCCGCTTCTGTGGTACATTTCAATAGTTTTTTCCAGGCGTTCCCGGTCTACCCGGAGGTATTCTGCCTGGCAGTCAAGACACATAAATTCCTTTGAAGCTATACCGAACAATTTTCTGTGCAGAGCGATCTCATCAGACATGAGCCCTGCCCCGCATTTCATGCAGATATGATCCGTCATTTTCTCGGCACCACTTTACATCTGTAGACTTTTGATCCATGTGCCGGAACTTTAACTGAAAATCTCTCTCTTTTCTTTCCCAGATTTTCATGGTCAATGCAGTCATAAAACTCCAGAGCCATTCCTGAGCTTACTGTCAGTCCCAGATCCCAGAAATCCACAACCGCCATTGCAGGTACATCTCCCATATTAAACATCCCAACTGCTACATCCCCATTCGATAAAAATTTTACCAGTATAAACACATCAGGGCTGTTAGACAGACAGTTTACCCGGAAAGGAGCGCGGCATTCTGTATCCTGATTAATGGCGATCAGATCTTTATTCAGCAGGATCTTCTTCGTCTCCTCTGTAAGGTTTCTCACATCGCAGCCGATCATCAGGGGAGAATTCATCATAGCCCAAAGGGAGAAATGGGTCTGATACTCTTCGTCTGTACATCCGCCGGCGGAAATATATTCATTTCCTCCTTTTCCATGGAGGCCCACTACCAGCATGTCCATATCGTTATGGCAGAAAGGACCGGAAAAAGCCATTTTATCCATCTGGGAAAGGGCAATATCCTTTATAGAATTCCAGCAGTCTGTAATGTCCTGGGTGGAGCGGAACAGATGAGCTCCTGTGGAACTGATCCACTCATGAACGGACTCCGTCCCCCACTGGCAGGCGGAAAAAACAATATCTCTTCCTGAATTTGCCAGAGCCAGGCCCATTCTCCGGTACAAAGTTCTGCAGTCCTGAAACTGGGGCTTAAAGCAGTTGTCATACTTCAGATAATCTACGCCCCACTGGGCAAACTGACGGGCGTCTTCATATTCATGTTCAAAACTTCCGGGATAATCCGCGCAGGTCCTTGTGCCGCAGCAGCTGTACATTCCAAACTTAAATCCCTTATCGTGGACATAGTCAGCCAGAGCTTTTATGCCATTGGGAAATTTTTCCGGATCCGCTACCAGCCTGTCTTCGCTGTCCCGCTCCTTCAGGCTCCAGCAGTCGTCCATTACTACATACTCATAACCTGCTTCCAGGAATCCCTGGTCTTTCATTGCGTCAACCGTCTCTTTGATCAGATCTTCGCTGATCTTATCGGTAAAAGTATTCCATGAGTTCCATCCCATGGGAGGAACTGCACACATTGCTTTTCTGTTCATTTTTTATTTCCTCTCCGCTATCATATTTTCTTAATTGTAACCTTTGCCTTTCATAAAATAAATGGTAACAATATGCACTGAATGGTAAATTCTTGCCATATTCATCTCAAAAGTATATAATAAAGAAAACTTTTCACGGAGGGCTTCCTATGCTTTCTATTATGCACCAGCATATCGGTTTCAGCTCATCTTCAGATCTGGCTTTACTGACACTGAAAGGAATAGGTCTTCAGTATATAGATACACCTTCCTACTCCTGGGACAATCGAAACCGTAAAGATTCACACTGCACTATCCAATATTGTATTGACGGCGAAGGAGCCATTGAGGCTGACGGAATCAAATATCCTCTGCGTCAAAAGGATGCTTTTATCATCGATATACCGGGAGCCAGCCATTATTATCTGCCAAAGCATTCTTCCCACTGGGAATTTATATATCTGGAATTTACCAAAGAATGTCTTCCCTTACTATGGAAAATACACCGGACCATCGGTCCTGTTATCCACTTTCCGGAAGACTCTCTATTTTTCAGAAGGATGATGGAAATTTATGATATGGCCCTTAACAATGAATTGAAATCCTATTTTGAAAATGCCAGGATTTCCTATGACTTCTGGCTGCGGCTGACAGAATATGCCATGACCTTATCGGTCAGTGAAATTTCAAAGGTGGATCATGCCAAAGCTTTTATAGATCAGAATTACTACATGGAGGATCTGAACCTGGATCTGATAGCTGGTCATGCAGGCATGTCCAAGTATTCCTTGTGTAAAGAATTCCACAAAAAATACGGAGTCTCTCCGGGAAAATATCTCAGAGAACTCCGTATCTCTCAGGCTTGCCGCCTGCTTATGACAAAGTCTGATCATACACTGCAGGAAATTGCCCAGATGGTAGGCTATTCCAATAATAATTATTTTGGAAAAGTTTTCAAAGCAGAAAAAGGTATCAGCCCTGATAAATACCGGAAACAATCTGTTAAATACGATCTTGTCCGTGCTGTGTATGAGACGCCCCTTATCTAAAGGATACCTGGTACGGCCGGCTCACATACCTGCTGCCTGTTTTATTTTTGGAAAGATATCTATGGTAAAATATTGCCATGTTCCTTTTTATTGGAGTTCCTGCTTTAGCTTTGGATTTACAATGAAGAAAAATAAGAGCAGACTGTTCCCTAAGATTTCTTTTGCCTGCTGATGATTCTTCTGTCCCAGGCTGATACTCATAAAAGAGGCACCGCCGATCCCTACCATATAAGCGAATGCGGTAACTGCCGTCAATGCCGGAGTGCATACGCCGATACCGGCAAGAGCGATCCCTCCCGTTTCGGGGATCTGTCCTACAAAGATCCGGTCCACAATGCTGTACAGCATATTAAAAAACTGGCCGAACATAGCCGGGATCCCCAGACGGAGGACCAGGCTCCTGACCGATGTTTTCTCCAGTAATTCTTCCGTTGTATTCAATTCAGACATTTCTGGTTTCGTTCCGGAACTTACTTTTTCATCAGATCTGCACCGCTGTGCCAGGCCTGTCCAACCTTTTCACCGATCGCATAATATCCGTTCTGCATCTGATCAAAGACAAATGCCTGGAGTTTTCCTGCATCGATCTTTCCTGCTTCATCCAGCACCTTTTCATCTGCGATCACATTGACGATCTTTCCAAGGACACGCAGGCCGTAAGGCTGTGACTGCATCTCCACGACTTCACACTCCAGGGTAAGAGGATACTCTGTAATGACCGGGGCATCTACTCTCTCGCTTTTCACTGCGTGAAGTCCGGTACGCTCAAACTTGTCTGCCATTTTATTGGAGCTGGCGATTCCCAGGAAATCGGATTCCCGCAGGGTGTCTGTTCCAGGTACAGCAAGAGTAAAGGCCCTTCTTGTCTCAATATTAGCTACTGTTTTGTGCTCGGCTTCCAGATTCAGTGCAACCATATCTTCTGCACAGATCCCTCCCCATGCCATCATCATAACGTCCACTGTATTATCTTCATTATAAGTGCCGATCATATAAGTCGGCATAGGAAATAAATATGGCTTAACGCCCAGGTTTTTTGACATAATTTTTGTCTCCTTTCTTATCTCTGCTATTAAATTGATATCTTTCCTTTTCCGGGAACTACTTTATGGATTTTCCCAGTTCGTAGGCCTGCTGAATTTCTGTTTTTCCTTTAATGTCCCCCACATTCATGTTTCCTCCTGCAAGAACGTGTCCGAGATTTTCCCACCGGAGATGTTCCAGCAGATGGTCATAGTAAAGAACTGCGTCATCAAAGCCATGTCCCTCTGCTGCCATTAGCAGGGCAGACGCTCTTCCGTTTCCTCTCAGCAGATTGCCGTCTCCCTCTTCCAAGGCAAATAAACGGTCAAGAGCCGTGCGCAGCTGTCCGCTCATTGTCCAGTAGTACAGCGGACTTGCCAGTACCACTACCTCCGCCTCTTTTACTGCCGGATAAATCTGATCCATGTCATCTTTCTGTACACAGGGACAGGCTTTGCTGCTGTGTCCGCCAAAGCAACCTTTGCATCCATGGATATCCATACCGGAAAGGAAAAATTCTGTCACGGTATTTCCCGCACTTTCTGCTCCTTCTGTAAAGGATCTTACCAGAGCTGACGTGTTTCCATTTTTTCTGGGGCTTCCGTTTAAAATTACGATTTTCTTACCCATAATAAATCTCTCCTTTATTCAGCGGATTGACTTTTCCCGCTGCTGATATTACAATCATAGCAAGAATACGTCAGAAAACAAGTACGCACATAAAAGTGCGATACTTACAAATAGGTTCAATATTTACCTGAAGGAGAGTGTAAAATGGGAAAAAGATGTATATCCAATGAGACTTTAAGCACCACCGGATTCAGCTATACCTTATCTTTGATCAACGGGAAATATAAAATGACGATCCTCTACACACTGATGGAATTCGGTGTAGTAAGGTTCAATGAAATAAAAAGATATATTGGACAGATCTCTTATAAAACTCTAAGTTCTACTTTAAAGGAACTGGAAGCCGACCAGCTGGTACACAGGGAAGAATATCCCCAGATTCCGCCTAAAGTCGAATACAGTCTGACGGAAAGGGGCAAATCTCTGATCCCGATCCTGGACGGGATGTGCGAATGGGGTGATAAAAACCGGCTCTGATATGCCGGTTTTTCCCTGTAATTTTTATTCAGATTCTTCTGCTCTCAGAAAAATTATCATGTCAGAAAATTTCTCACAAGGACAACTATCCCGAATCCACATAGACCTGCGTCTGAGTCAGCGCCGCCCTGTTCCAGAAAGCCATCAAATATTCAGCTTTCTGTTTCCAGTCTTTGTTCTTGTTTCTCCACGCACTCTCAAAGTGATCAGTCCAAAAGCACAGGCAATGAAAAGGATACCTCCCAGAACAATGTACTGGGTTCCCATCTTAGAAAGGAAGTAACCGCATACAGAGGTTCCTACTGTGGTTCCAAGATTGGTAGAGGCAAGAAAAAGTCCATTTGCAAAATCCGGTGCTTTCGGCGCCGCTGTTGCCAGCCAGTATTGATTAATGTTGGCCCCTGCTCCGGCAAGAACGCCCCAGACGAATGTAAGAACTGCCATAGGCACCGTAAAATATCCCAGGAAAAACAGCACCGCATATACTGCTGCAAGAAGAAAAGGGAATGTTACCACAAATCCAAGGGGACGGCTGCTGAGCATCCTGCCGGCGATCAGATTTCCTATGATATTGGATAATCCGTATACAAGAAGAAGGATACTGATCAGCCCCGCAGACAGCTGGGTTACTGTTTCCATATATTCTGAAAGATAACTATACACACCAAATATAGAGCCGTTTAAGAACATTACTCCGACAATGGAAAGCCAGGTTTTGCTCTCTTTGAGAACACTTAACTGGGAACCATAAGACAGTTTTTCCTTCACCGGAAGATCCGGTACTGCAAAAATCGTGGCGATCAAAGCTGCTCCATTTACTGCTGCGAAAAACAGCATACCGATCCTCAGCGAAGTCATGCTGGAAATATAGCTTACGATAGGCACACCCAGGACCATACCGGCAGAAACTCCCATCATGACCTTCGATACCGCCTTAGGGGAGTCCTTTTCCGGAACAGAAGAACCGGCCACAGACATTGCCATAGACACATATACCGGCTGGAAAAAGGCCGGGATCACACGGGTGACCAGAACTACCGGAAAATTTGTAGCAAAGGCTGAGATCACATTGCATAGCGTAAACACACTCAAAACAAGGATCATAGCCTTTTTTCTGTTAATTCCTGAGAAAAAAAGAGGCATTGTCGGCCCGGACACTGCTACGACCAACGCAAACATACTGACAAGAAGACCAGCCGTTGACACTGTCACTCCATAATTCTCTGACACAAGGGGAAGGATCCCCACTACTCCCATCTCCGTATTGATAATACTGAAAACACCTATTGTTAAAATAAGGATCAAACCTTTTTTCATTAAAATAGCACCTCCTGTTTGTTTTCTATACCAAATATAGCAGGGGTGCCATAAAATAACAAATACTTATATTTAATAGAATATTATAGTTTTTTTCTATTCAAGTTTAACCATGACCTAACCTTAAAATAAAATGGTTTTTAGAAAATCTAAAAGCGAGGTGATTCTGTGTATAGCCGGGAGCTGACTACTTTTATTGCGGTGGCTGACCAGGGAAGTTTTCTGAAAGCGTCAAAGGAGCTATATATTACACCGGCTTCTGTCATGAATCAGATCAACAAGCTGGAATCCCTGATCGGTGTAAAACTGATTGAACGTACCAATCAGGGCACCCAGCTGACTGCTGCCGGACGTTCCATCTATAAAGACGCAAAAAAGATAATCAAACAATCCGAACAGGCCATTGCCCGGGCACGTCAGATCGCAAATGATGAACAGCAGGCCATTCGTGTTGGGACATCCATCCTACGGCCCTGTAAGACACTGGTTGAACTGTGGTCGAGGATTGACGATGGCACGCTGCCCATCACAATACATATCGTTCCCTTCGACGACAGCCCGGTCAGCATGGAAACTATGTTGGATTCTCTTGGACGGGAGATTGACTGCTTTGTAGGTCCCTGTGATTCCCTTACCTGGAAGGAACGATACAATATCCTCTCCCTGAAACCTGTGAATTGCTGCATTGCAGTTCCACGGAAGCATAAATTATCCAAAAAGAAGAAACTTACCTGGAGTGACCTTGAAGGAGAAACCTTTATGCTGGTGAAACAGGGAGATTCCCCTGTGTTGAACAAAATGCGGGATGAAATTGAAACAAAGCATCCGCAAATCACGCTACTTGATACTCCGCACTTTTATGATACCGGCGTTTTTAATGAATGCGAACAAATGGGATGTGTGATGGAAACCCTGGACATTTGGAAAGATGTTCATCCATCTATTGTGACGATTCCCATGGAATGGGATTATGAAATGCCATATGGGATAGTGTATGCGAAAAATCTATCTGGAGCTATGCAGACATTTATCCACACACTTCAAAAATATTTAAATATAGAAACAGAGCTGTTGCATTAATCAAAATTAATGCAGCAGCTCTTTCCTGCTAAGTACCATTGGATGGATACAGCTATGTATAGTCTCTAATATTCTACCTCATAGGCACATAATCTATCTGTGACTCTTCTTCTGTGGCCTCGATCTTAAAGATTACCGGGCGCAATCCGTCGTTACAGCTGCAGATGGCTACGCCAGGTTTCCGGATCCAGTCTCCGTAATAAAATACGTCGTTTCCTGCTCCGTGAGACAATGCGAATACATACTGATAGATTGCTTTCCAGGCCTCATCACAGAATCCCTCGGGCTTGGCATAATCTGCGTAAAATACCTGGCCTTCTTTCATCATGGGACAGGCGGTCAGACCTTCTGCACCGTACTCTTCGGCCAGTTCTTTGTCAAGAGTGGTTTTTAATACTGTAATTTTACATTTTTTCATATCTTATGTTCCTCCAAACATGCAAAATTTTTAAGTCCCTCTTTTCAGTATAACGATCATGTCTGCTATCTACAAGGAAATCTTTTGTTTCTAAGCTGTTTTCTTCCATAAAAATTTAAAACTGGCAAAGATCAATCCATGTAAATCAGCTCTTTACTTTAGAATAATTTTCATGTATTGTTGTTAGTTGTTACTAACCTTGATATAAAGGAGAATTTTATGACCATTCTTAATCTGATTATGATCCTCTTATCCTTCGCGCTGCTCCTGCTGTGCATACTTGCCCCTTTAAGAAAAAGCGCTGCCGTACAGAAGCGCCCTTCTCTTAAAATGCTCTTTAAGCCCCATGGAATCTACGGCGTGCTCCTGCTGATCGTCTCTTTTCTCCATGGGATCCTGTCAGGAAATAAGCCGGCAATGATGACCGGAAAAGCAGCATGGCTCTGTCTTCTCATCCTGCTTGTTCTGTCCCTGTTCAGGAAGCGGATAGGGACTGCTGCATGGCTGAAACTGCACAGGATCTTTTCTGTCCTTCTGTGCGTTCTGATCGCTGCTCATGTATTACATGCCGTGCTGCTGTAAAATTCTGAGTCCTTTCACCATATTGACGAAACCGGAGAATATGATAGAATATTTTTGTTCTTTATATTTTTGCAAAAATATTACGATCCCGGAGGTAACGATACAATGGAAGACGCTCAAAAAACGATACTATTTGAAAAAACTCCGATTCCGGCGGCTGTGGCAAAACTGTCCATTCCCATGGTTTTCAGCTCTCTTGTTATGGTCTTATATAACATGGCGGATACATATTTTGTAGGAATGCTGAATAATTCCGTAGAGAATGCCGCTGTCTCACTATCAGCGCCGGTTCTCCTTGCCTTTAATGCCATCAACAATCTGTTCGGCGTGGGAACCTCCAGTATGATGAGCCGCGCCCTGGGCAGGAAGGACTACGATACAGTGTCCCGCAGTTCTGCCTTTGGCTTTTACTGCTCCCTTGTGTGCGGGGTCCTGTTCGGGCTTCTCTGCGCTTTGTTCCAGAGTCCCCTTCTCACTCTTATCGGAGCCGATCAGACCACCCGGACAGCCACCCAGGGCTATCTCTTCTGGACAGTTTTCCTGGGTTCCGCTCCCGCCATCCTCAACGTGGTCATGGCTTACCTTGTCCGTTCCGAAGGGGCCGCCATGCATGCAAGTATTGGCACTATGAGCGGCTGCTTTCTGAACATTATCCTGGACCCTATTTTCATCCTTCCCTGGGGCTTCCATATGGGAGCGGCAGGAGCAGGCCTTGCCACCTTTCTTTCTAACTGTGCCGCATGTATATACTTTTTTGTCTTTCTCTATGTGAAAAGAGGAAAGACTTTTGTATGTGTTGATCCCAGGAAATTTTCTTTTCAGAAAAGGATCATCCGAGAAGTATGCGGTGTTGGAATACCTGCTTCTATCCAGAATCTTCTCAATGTAACCGGTATGACGATCCTGAATAATTTTACTGCTGTTTACGGCGCAGACGCCGTGGCGGCCATGGGGATCGCTTACAAGATCTACATGGTTCCCATGCAGATCACACTGGGATTTTCCCAGGGTATCATGCCTCTGGTAAGTTACAATTTTGCCTCGGGAAACCGCAGACGTATGAAAGATACCATTCTCTTTGCCCTGAAGCTGATGGTTCCCATCCTGGCTGTGGTCATGCTCCTGTACCACTTCGGCGCCGGCGCACTGATCCGCCTGTTTATGGATAATGACGCTATCGTAGCTTATGGGGAAAAATTTCTTCAGGGATTCGGCCTGGGACTGATCTTCCTTTGCGTAGACTTCCTCGCCGTAGGCGTATTCCAGGCTCTGGGCCTGGGGAAATATTCCCTGTGTTTTGCGGTAATGCGGAAGATCGTTCTGGAAATCCCTGCTCTTTTTATCCTGAACTATCTGTTTCCGCTTTACGGACTGGCTTATGCCCAGTGCACCGCAGAGCTGTTCCTGGCGGTCTGCGCGATTATCATGCTGAGACATATCTTTAAAAAATATGGAGGAAATTCCGAAACATCTTCGGACTTTTCTTCATGACATAATATCACGGATCGGCAGCGTTTCGGTTATTCATCTGTTTGTTTTTTATTCTGATACAGTTTATCATGATAATAAGAATTTGCCGTATAAAGCGCTGCCGCCGGATTATGTCCGGTGACCCGGTCTTTTGTGACCAGGGTCGTGACAATAGCATCTGAATATTTGTAAAACAGACTGTCATGCCCCACGCAAAGCCCCATTACAATATTCATTTGTGTCTTTTCTTTATTCAACAGTTCCGCCTGTAAGATGGGGTTACAGGAATTCACTCCGATCTCACAGCACTTTTTGTCAATCCCCATCTCCGTCTTGGGAACCGCTCCTGCTTTGCAGGCGATCCCGATCTTATGAAATCCCATCCGGGATGCAAACTCAATAGTCTCACGGACACGGCACCATCTCAGATATCCTTCGTATTCCACTTCCGCCGCAGTCTGCATGATCCTGCGGTTGTCTTCCTCTTCATAACGTTCCGTTGACCACTCCGCAGTCAGCACAGCTTAAGACCCTTGCTTCCATAACTTTCTCCTTTTCCTATCCTGTTTTTAATTGACAATGAGGCTGTCACATTAAACATATATCAGAAATATTTATACATTTTATGCGAATTTGTCGA
>DWUX01000217.1 GCA_019120545.1 Candidatus Blautia stercoripullorum
TTGAGTCTAACGGTTCTACTTCCCAGGCAAGTATCTGTGCTTCCACTATGTCTCTGATGGCAGCAGGCGTTCCTATTAAGAAACCTGTTGCGGGTATTTCCTGCGGACTTGTAACAGGAGATACAGATGACGACTATATTGTGCTGACAGATATCCAGGGGCTGGAAGATTTCTTCGGAGATATGGACTTTAAGGTTGCAGGTACCCATGAGGGAATTACTGCTATCCAGATGGATATTAAGATCCATGGCCTGACAAGACAGATTATTGAGGAAGCGATTGCCCGTACAAGAGAAGCCAGAGAATATATCCTGGATGAAGTTATGGCAAAATGCATCGATAAGCCAAGAGCGACTGTCAGCAAATATGCACCTAAGATCGTTCAGATCCAGATCGATCCGGATAAGATCGGTGATGTTGTAGGACAGAGAGGAAAGACCATCAACGCTATTATCGACGAGACCGGAGTAAAGATCGATATCGACGACAACGGCGGCGTGTCTATCTGCGGTACAGATCAGGCTATGATGGATAAGGCTGTAAAATATATTAAGATTATTACTACAGATTTTGAGGAAGGCCAAATCCTGACCGGAAAAGTTGTGAGCATCAAAGATTTCGGAGCATTTCTGGAGTTCGCTCCCGGCAAGGAAGGCATGGTCCATATTTCCAAGATCGCAAAGGAAAGAATTGATAAAGTAGAGGATGTGCTTTCACTTGGCGATGTTGTTAAGGTAGTCTGTCTGGGTAAAGACAGACAGGGCCGTATCAGCTTCAGCATGAAAGATGTACCAAAGGAAAATTAAAAAGAGGGGCGGCATCGTTTCTGGTGTCCGCCCTTTGTCAGATTATGGGAGGAATTTATGAGAAGAATCGCAAAGTTTTATAAGGTGAGCAGGGAACAGTTCTTTGAGGGATGGATGGATACATTTCCCGGAACCGGGCAGACAGAAATAGAAAAAATCTATGAAAAAATTTCTCTGCCAAGAAGAGCTACTGCAGGAAGCGCAGGATATGATTTCTTCAGTCCGGTAGACTTTAAGCTGGATCCCGGGGAAACAATAAAAATACCAACAGGAATCCGGGCGCAGATGGAGCCTGACTGGGTGCTGAAAATTTATCCCCGCAGCGGTCTTGGGTTTAAATATCGTCTTCAGCTGAACAATACGGTAGGCATCATTGACAGCGATTATTTCAATTCAGATAATGAAGGGCATATTTTTATTAAGATAACTAATGATTCGAAAGAAGGAAAAACTCTTTGTGTAAAGGAAGGGACTGGATTTGCCCAGGGGATTTTTCTGGAATACGGGATTACAGTGGATGATGACGCTACTGCAGTCCGCAACGGAGGAATGGGAAGCACCACAGGAAAATAGGAACAAAAATCTTGCATATTATTTTGGGTTGTGTTAAAATATTTTGAGACTCAAAGTAAATATGCAGAAAAGATTTAAAATTCATTATAGAAATCCAGGAGGAGCATATCATGATTGTTGAACCAAAGGTCAGAGAGTTTATTTGTACTACGGCACATCCCGAGGGCTGCAAAGAGAATGTGAAAGAGCAGATCGCATATGTAAAGGGACAGAACATCACAGGCGGACCCAAAAAGGTCCTGATAATCGGAGCTTCCACAGGATATGGACTGGCAAGCAGGATTACTGCTGCTTTCGGATGTCATGCGGCTACACTGGGAATTATGTTTGAGAAACCCTCTAACGGCAAAAGAACAGCTACACCAGGCTGGTATAATACAGCGGCTTTTGAAGAAGAAGCTGCAAAAGAAGGATTATACGCAAAATCTATTAACGGAGATGCTTTTTCTAAGGAAGTAAAAGAACAGGCTATTTCTATGATAAAGGAAGACCTGGGAAAGGTTGATATGGTGATTTACAGCCTGGCAGCTCCAAGAAGAACAGATGCTCAGGGAAAAATGTGGGTATCTACTTTAAAAACAACAGATAAGCCTTTTACAGAGAAAAGTCTTGATCTGCGGACCAACACCATTGTTACCAAGACAGTAGAACCTGCTGAAGAAGGGGAACTGGAAGGAACTATCAAGGTTATGGGCGGTGAAGACTGGATGGATTGGATCGATGCCATGAAAGCTGCGGATGTATTGGAAAAAGATGCTGTTACTGTGGCATATTCTTATATCGGGCCGGAACTTACCTATCCAATCTATTATGACGGCACTATCGGACAGGCTAAACGCCACCTGACAAAAACAGCAGGGGAGATCAACGAAAAATATCAGGATGTAAAAGCTTATATTTCAGTGAATAAAGCTTTAGTTACCCAGGCCAGCGCGGCAATTCCCATTGTGCCCCTGTATTTTGCGATCCTGTATAAAGTTATGAAAGAACAGGGAACTCATGAAGGCTGTATCCAGCAGATCGCCAGACTTTTCAAAGACAAACTCCTGGCTGACCCTGTACCTGCTGACGAAAAGTATCAGATCCGGATGGATGACTGGGAACTTTCTGACAGTGTTCAGGATCAGGTGATGGAGTGCTGGAAGAAAGTAACTACAGAAAATGTAAAAGAGGTATCTGATATCGATGGATATTGGGAAGATTTTTACCATATGTTTGGTTTCCATTTTGATAATATTGACTATACCAAGGATACCGACATTCAGGTGGAAATCCCAAGTCTGAAATCAGAGGCTGAGTAGTAGAGAAAACAAAAGAAGAGGCTGCCCTAGGGCAGCCTCTTCTGGACAGGAGACTAATTTTCCAGATCCTTTTCGCTTTTTAAATTGGAAATAAAATCATGGAATGCCTCAGCGGCAGCCATATATTCATCCTCCCGTTCAATATTGCTGACTACAGGATTGTCTCCTTCTTCTGAAAAACGGAATAAATAAGTTTCCCCTTCAGGACTTTTGCCGTTTTTATTTAAAGGGACTAAGGCGATATATTCCCCAAAGCCTTCTACGGGAAAAGTAGTAAGAACTGCGCATTCCAGCACAGTGTCATCTTCTAAGGTCAGTTTGATCGTAGGGTTAGGGACTCTGGGAATCGTACCGGAATTTCCTCCGGCACTGGAGCAGTCAGCGGTACAGGAGGCACAGTCGCTGGGTTTACATGCTCCGATATCTGTTGTATAGGTTTCTTCGCTCATTTTCGGACCTCTTTCCTAGGTTTTTATGGTACTGTCAAGGATGATTCTGCACTTGATATATGCAGGATCCCGACCTTTTAATATTTTACCAGATACCTTATAAGAATGCAATCCGCCCCAGGATAAAAGAATTTGCAATTTCATATAGGGGCACGTATAATGAAAATGATCTTACATAAGAGGGGGAACAGCTAATGAAAAAGGATACTTCCCATATGATCCGCAGGGCGGAACATTTTAAGACGATTTTAACAGGAGAAGGGTTTCTGGTAGGACTGATCGCCGGCCTGGTGGTGCTTCTATATAGAGTATTGCTGGAGTTTGCCGGAAAATGGATGAATCTGATCCTTCAATATGGAAGAGAAAATCCGGTTATAGCCGGAGGCTGGTTCCTCCTTTTGGCTGTGATGGCCTGTATTGTGGGAAAGCTGGTGAAATGGGAGCCTATGATCTCAGGCAGTGGAATCCCTCAGGTAGAGGGAGAAATGATGGGAAAGCTGACTCAGAGATGGTGGCGCATCTTACCGGCAAAATTTTTGGGAGGTTTTCTCTCTCTCCTGGCCGGTCTTTCTCTGGGGAGAGAGGGTCCGTCTATCCAGATAGGAGCTATGGCCGGAAAAGCAGTGTCGAAAGTATTGGACAGAGGGAAAACAGAAGAGAAGTATCTGCTTACCTGCGGAGCAAGCGCAGGTCTGGCAGCAGCATTTCACGCCCCTCTCGCGGGAGTCATGTTTTCTCTTGAAGAAATCCATAAAAATTTTTCAGTATCTGTACTGATATCGGTGATGACAGCATCCATTACTGCAGATTATATCTCCAGCCAGTTTTTAGGATTTCATTCTGTATTTCAGTTTGATATTGCCAAAGAGATACTGCCCCGGTATTACGGGCATATTATAGTATTGGGAATTATTTTAGGACTCCTTGGGGCCTTTTATAATAAAATGACTATGTGGGTCCAGAGTCTGTATTATAAAGCCAAAGGACTGAATGAGACTACAAGGCTGCTGATCCCTTTTCTTCTGGCTGGGATTTTAGGCTTTTTGGTTCCACAGGTCCTGGGAAGCGGTCACGACCTGATCGAGACGGCAGCAGGAGGCCAGTTGATGCTAAGCGCATTGCTGGGACTTTTAGGATTAAAGTTTGTCTTTTCTCTGATCTCTTTTGGCTCCGGAGCTCCTGGAGGGATTTTCTTTCCTCTTTTGGTTTTAGGAGCTCTGATTGGAGGAAGCTATGGAACTTTTGCGGCAGAATATATGGGGATGGATCCTGCTTATATCAGTAATTTTGTGCTTCTTGCCATGGCAGGATACTTTACGGCAATCGTCAGGGCTCCCATTACAGGGATCATCCTTATTTTTGAAATGACGGGGCAGGTCAGCCAGATGCTGTCCATGTCTCTGATCTCCATTACCGCTTACCTGACGGCTTCCTGGGTAAGATCCGAGCCTATTTATGAAAGTCTTCTGAACAGCCTGTTAAAAAGACAGGGACAGAGTGTGCCGGAAAAGACAGGGGAAAAAATTCTGCAGGAGTTTCTGGTCTGCTATAACAGCACCATTCAGGATAAAATGGTCCAGCAGGTGGAATGGCCCAGAAATTGTCTGATCGTGGCAGTAAAAAGAAACGAGACAGAACTGATTCCAAAAGGAAGGACCATACTTATGGCAGGGGATATTATCGTAACGATGTCTGATGAAATAGATGCACCGGCTGTATATGACTATATGGAAAAGGCATGTGCAGAAATAAAAAGCTAAAATATAGATCCGCTAAAAAAGAAATGAGGTGCCGGTTTGATTACAACAGGAAAAGAAAAAAAAGCTAAAATACAGTCTTGTCTGGGACAGTCTCTCTGTCCGGGAGTGAAGAAAATGCCGGAAGGTTATGAGTTTGCTCTGGAGGTTCCTCAGGGAAGCAATGCGTCTCTGATTTTGTACAGACAGGATGAGAATCAGAATATAGAAATCCCCTTTCCGGAGGAAAGCAGGGAAGGAAATCTGCTTTCAGTGAAAGTGAAGGGGATACGGGAAGAAATTAAATATAATTTTCAGATTGACGGACAGATCATTCAGGATCCCAGAGCCAGATATCTGTGCAACGTACCGGAGTTTGGGCAAAGGGATACCGGAATCCTTTGCTGCGGCTGGAAGACGGACCGTTATACCTGGAAAGAAAATAAGAGAAAGCCAGTGCCTTTGGCAGAAACCATCTTATATAAGCTTCAAGTCAGAAGCTTTACCATGCATAAGAGTTCCGGGGTACGAAAGAAGGGAACGTTTCAGGGACTGGAACAGAAAATCCCTTATCTGCAGGAACTGGGAGTTACAGCGGTGCTGCTTATGCCTGCTTATGAATACAGAGAGCGGGAAAGGATAAAAAGGCGAAATCATCTGTATGGTTATATAGAAGAAAATAGAAAAGATCAAGAAAAAATCCGGATCAACTGTTGGGGATATACGGGAGATGCCTGTTACTATGCGCCGAAAGCAGCTTTCTGTGCAACAAAACATCCGATGCAGGAATTTAAACACATGGTGGATACCCTTCATCAGGGAGGCCTGGAATGTCTTATGGAGTTTTATTTTAACGGAGATACCTCTCCCTCAGAAATGCTGGACATTGTAAAATATTGGAAGAGAGAATATCATATAGATGGCTTTCATCTTATGGGAACAGGTATCTGCCGGGAGATTTTTATGAGAGATGCTTATCTTTCAGAAACGAAACTGTTTTTTCATGATGTTGACGGCAAAGCTGTCCTGGGAGGAAGGATTCCTTTCTATAAAAATGCCGGGGAATATAATGAAGGATTTCTCTACTGTATGCGTCATATGCTGAAAGGTGACGAGAATATGCTGGAAGAGTTTTTGTTCAGGGTACGGAGAAATCCCCCGTTTAACGGAGTGATCAATTATATGGCTGATCAGGATGGATTTACCATGGGTGATATGGTCTCTTATGAAGAAAGACATAACGAGGAAAACGGGGAGAATAACCAGGACGGCCTGGAATATAACTGTACCTGGAACTGCGGAACAGAAGGCCCCAGCAGGAAGCAGGGCATCCGTCGTCTCAGACTTCGACAGCTGAAAAATGCTTATGTCATGCTGCTGTTTTCCCAGGGTACTCCTTTGATCTTTCAGGGAGATGAATGGGGAAATTCCCAAAAAGGAAATAATAATGTATGGTGTCAGGATAATGAGATAGGATGGATTGACTGGAAGGGTGTAAAACGAAATGAAAAGCTTCTTGCTTTTGTAAAGGAGGCCATTGGGTTAAGAAAGAGAAATCCTCTGTTTCATATGGAGACGGAGCCAAAGGGAACAGATTATAAGGCATTGGGGTATCCGGATATTTCTTTCCATGGCGAACAGGCCTGGTATTTGGAAAGAACCAGCAGCCAAAGATATCTTGGGATCATGTACTGCGGTGATTATGCCGGACAGGACAGAGATTTTGTTTTTATAGCTTATAATTTTCATTGGATGCCACATGAGATAGCATTGCCGGGAGCAACAGGGGAAATTGCCTGGAAAAAGATCCTGAGCACAGATCAGGAAGAAAATAATGGATTTGAATCAGAGGGACAGGTCCTGAGGGAGAAGACTATAGAAATACCTCCCAGGACAATTATAATTTTAGCGGGAAAGCAGGATGAGAAAGCATGCGGGTCTGGCAACATTTTAAGACGATTACAAGGCACAAGCTTTTAGT
>DWUX01000218.1 GCA_019120545.1 Candidatus Blautia stercoripullorum
GATGGAGTTTATCGACAACAACCTTGCCGCCGCACGGCGGTCAAAAATTAAAGCCGTCTGATTGGCGGCCTGCGGTTTTCTAATCTTCTTATTTCCCTTTTGTGTATAAATACATGAAGCGGTAGCTTCATCCAGCACCACGATAGGCGCATCCTTTAAAATAGCCCGTGCCAGAGCGATACGCTGCTGCTCCCCGCCGGAGAGGTAAGTTCCTTCCGTACCAATCTGGGTATCCAGGCCTTCAGGAAGTTTTTCCAGGATATCTTTGCACTGGGCGGCCATAAGAGCTTCCATTACCTGTTCTCTGGTGGCTTCCGGTCTGGCAGCCCGGACATTTTCCAGAATGGAAGCCTTAAACAGGCGGTTATTCTGGAATACAAAAGCCACCTGATCCATGAGTACATGAGGATGTATCCAGGTCACATCTACGCCGCCTACCCTCACAACGCCGGAGGTTGGGTCCCAGAACCTGGGGATCAGGCTGGCTGCCGTAGTCTTGCCCCCTCCTGAAGGTCCCACCAGGGCCACCGTCTGTCCCGGCTCTGCCGTAAAGGAGACATGAGACAGGGCCGGGCGCTCTCCCCCCTCATAGGTAAAGGTCACATCTTGGAATTCTACCCGGTTGTCCCTGGGAGTCTGGGGATTTGCAGGCACTTCCTGAACAGGAGCCTCCATCACCTGATTAATACGTCCCAGAGCAGTGGCGGCCAGCATCATACCGGAAGCCGCAAACATGATCTTCGCCAGCGCAGTGGATATAATAGCGGAAAACACTGCATAAAAAGCAAAATTTGCGACAAACGCGGAAAAATTTCCGCTGTCCAGGGCTTCCGGGGCCAGAAACAGAGCCGCCGGGACTAAAAATACAAAGGCGCCCTCGGTAAAAGTAAGGTTAATGGCCTGGGGAACCCGGCACACATCTGACTGGTAATGCTCAGCCTTTGTACTGTAATCCTCAATAGCCTGCTGAAAAGCTCTGAAAGAATAGACTGTCTGCTGAAAGATCTTGACTACAGGGATCCCCCGGACATATTCCGTACCCGCCTTGGTCATCCGGTCCTGAGCCGCCTGATATTCTGCCATAAGACCGGCGTTTTTGCCTCCCATCATGGAGAACATGGCGATCACAGAGATCACTGCCGCCAGCAGGCAGGCTGCCCCCATTCTCCAGTCAAAAACAAACATCAGCACCAGCATAGACAAAAACAGCACCACAGTACCTACTATATCCGCCAGGTTATGGGCCAGGAGAGTCTCTGTATCTGCCGCCGCCGCATCCAGCCTGCTCCGGATCAGACCGGATGCATTGGAGTCAAAAAATCCCAGGGGAGCTTTCATCACATGGGCCACCCCCTGCTTCCGGATGTTTTCCGCAGTGCGGAAAGCCGCCAGATGGGTACACATCAGTCCTCCGAAATACAGAACAATACCTCCCACTGCAAAAGCGAACGCCATCCATCCGTACCGGGTAACACTTTGGGCCCGGGTCCATTCCGGCGCCACAGCGATCAGATCCCGGGCTGCCAGCCAAATACAGATATAGGGCGCCATACTCAGGAGCATAGATACTGCCGATAAGGTCAGTCCCAGAAAGGTCAGACACTTATAGCTGCCTGCATAATCCAGCAAAACCCCTAGCTCACTCTTTTTCTTTCTTTTCATGATGTACCTCCTATATAAAGTTAGTTTTTGCTAACTAGCGAACAAAAAAATAAATTTCATATTTATAGATTTTATTGCTCAGTCTGCGCTGCTTTGAGCCTATAGTCTCAAAGCTGTGCTCGACAAATTCGCATAAAATCTATAAATATTCTCTATTTTGAGTAATACTGCAATTCCGGTCCCCCTGCCTGAGATCTTCTTATAGCAGTTATGGCTCTATCAGTTTCATCCAGCCGGCTGTATAGAAGGACCGGAGTTTCTCCACGTCCCGCATGGCCTGTTCCCGGGGGATATCGTGGATCACAATCTCGAAAATACCGTTAAACATGCCGCTGGCGATAATATGGCACAGGGAACGGTCCAGCTCGGGAATATTGTGCCCCAGCCGCCGGAGTACTTCTATATACTGCAAAGTAGATTCCACTTCCACCTCCACCATATCATGGACAAAATGCTCATAGCTGGTTCCTTCTGCCCCGATCAACAGCAATTTTACAGGCTCCCGGTGCTGACAGATGTAGTCCACCATCCAATGGACACAGGATCCGGATTCCACCCCCATATGTTCCGGCTGCTCTTCCTCCGGAAGCTGGGCAAAGGAAATCTGAGCCTCCATAAACTTTCCCATCAGGGCGGCGGCATGAGGTTCTACAATAGAAGCAAACAATGCCGCCTTGCTGGAAAAGTAGCCGTAAAAAGCCCCTGTGGTTACCCCTGCGCGTTTCACGATCTGCCGCAGGGACGCTCCCTGGAATCCCTTTTCAGAAAATTCCTCCAAAGCAGCCTGCTGGATTTTTTCCAATGTATCTGATAAATTTTCCTGCATAACGCCCTCCATATAACAGTGCTATATAACAATGTTATGGTACACCTGTCAGGCACTCCTGTCAAGAGAAATAATTGAACTCTGTTTTAATCTCCGAAAACCGGATTACAATTTGACAATCCCTGTGCTGACTGCTAATATTTTTCTGGTATAATCACTTAAAGGCGCTGTCATATAAATCATACTTCAGGAATATTCTCGATTTTTACTAATGCCACAGTGCCAGGAAAGGACCTGTTCCCATGAATTATTTAAGAAAAATATACTGCAGAAGCTTTCAGATAATATTCAAAGCTGTACTGCCCTTTCTGCCCTATCGGAAACCCCAAATCGTCAACAGTGTAAAAGCCCTGCCCGAGGTCATTCAGAAGAAAAAATGCAACAGGGTCCTGATCATCACAGATACAGGCATACGAAAACTTGGGCTGACCAGCCGTCTGGAAAAAGCACTTGAAAATGCTCAGATTCCCTATTGTATCTATGATAAAACCGTAGCCAATCCTACCACTGAAAATGTATCGGAAGCCATGACTCTGTATCTTGAGGAGGGCTGCGATTGTATCATCGGCTTCGGCGGCGGATCCAGCATGGACTGCGCCAAGGCAACCGGAGCCCGTATCGCTAAGCCAAAACAGTCCCTGGCCAAAATGAAGGGGATTTTAAAGATTCATAAAAGACTGCCACTACAGGAATGGATGCGCTAACTCATGCAGTAGAAGCCTATATTGGAAATTCTACTACTTATGGGACCAGGCGGGACGCCCTTCTGGCAGTACAGCTGATTTTTGAAAACATTTATACTGCATATGACGACGGCAGCAACGTAGAGGCGCGTCGGAATATGCTCCATGCTTCCTTTTATGCCGGCTGCGCTTTTACCAAGTCTTATGTAGGCTATGTCCATGCTATTGCCCATTCTCTGGGAGGAGAATATAATGTTCCCCACGGACTGGCCAATGCGGTGATACTGCCTATGATCCTGGAAGCCTATGGGGAAAAGATCCATAAAAAACTGGCCCGCCTTGCAGTCACCGCCGGTCTGGCTGACAAAGATACTCCCTGCCGGGAGGCTGGGGAAAAATTTATCCAGGCCATTAAAGACATGAAAAAATACTTCGGCATCGGCGACCGGATTCCCCTGATCCAGGAGACTGATATCCCCAAACTGGCCCACTATGCAGACAAAGAGGCCAATCCCCTTTATCCGGTTCCTGTGCTGATGAACGCAGAAGAGTTGGAACCATTCTATCACAGACTGATGGAAGATCCAGGGGAAAGAAATTCTGTTGAGAAAGGAAAAATAAGTTATGACAGAAAAAGAAATTAATAATCTGGTTGCCAGACAAAGAAAATATTTCCAGACCGGAGCCACGATTCCGGCAGATATGCGGATTTCCGGCCTGCGCCGGCTTTATGCTGCTGTTGAAAAAAATGAAAGCGAGATTCATGAAGCGCTTCGCAGAGATCTTGGTAAAAGCGGATTTGAGAGTTATATGTGCGAAACAGGTATGGTCTTGGATGAAATCAGCTATATGCTGAAACATATCCGCAAATTTGTCAGAGAAAAAACCGTATGGACGCCTTTATCCCAGTTTCCTTCCCATAGCTATAAAAAACCTTCGCCTTATGGAGTAACACTGATTATGAGCCCCTGGAACTATCCGTTTATGCTGACGCTTTCTCCTCTTGTGGATGCTCTGGCGGCAGGGAATACCGCAGTTGTAAAGCCCAGCGCCTATTCCCCTCATACCAGCCATGTAATACAGAAGATCCTTTCCCGGTGCTTTGATCCAAAGTACGTGGCTGTGGTCACTGGAGGACGGGCAGAAAACACCTGCCTCCTCCGGGAGCATTTTGACTATATTTTCTTTACCGGAAGCCAGGCCGTAGGAAAAGAAGTCATGCGCAATGCCGCAGAGCATCTCACCCCTATTACTCTGGAGCTGGGCGGAAAAAGTCCCTGTATTGTGGATCAGACTGCCGATCTCAAACTTGCCGCAAGACGTATTGTTTTCGGAAAATACCTGAACTGCGGCCAGACCTGTGTAGCTCCGGACTATATTTACTGCCATCGTACGGTAAAGGATCAGCTGATCAAAGAAATCCGGGAGCAGATCCAGGAGCAGTACGGATCACGCCCTCTGGACAATCCGGATTACGGAAAGATCATCAATGAAAAACACTTTGACCGCATCCTTGGACTGATCGATGAGACAAAACTCGTCCATGGAGGGAAATCAGACCGGAGTTCCCTTCGCATAGAGCCTGTAGTTCTGGACAATGTAAGCTTTTCCGATCCGGTTATGCAGGAAGAGATTTTCGGTCCTGTGATGCCGGTCCTGATATTTGATGACTTGAAGGAAGTGATCCAAAGGATCAACAGCATGCCTCATCCTCTTGCTCTTTATTTCTTTACCTCTGATAGGACGGCAGCCAAGGAAATCACTTCCCGCTGCGGATTCGGCGGCGGATGTATCAATGACACCATCATTCATCTGGCCACCGCACAAATGGGATTCGGAGGTTTTGGAGAAAGCGGCATGGGAGCATATCATGGAAAAACCGGATTCGATACCTTCACCCATTACAAGAGTATCGTAGACAAAAAGACCTGGCTGGACCTTCCAATGCGTTATCAGCCCTACCGGCAGCTTTATGAAAAAATGGTGCGGTTTTTCCTGAAATAAAATCCCGGAATGATACAAAATATTTTTCTATACAAAAAAGTCTGAGAAAGAGAGCTTCCTTCCCAGACTTTTTTTAATGATATATTTTATTTTACTTCAACCAATTCAATCCGGAAGTTCAGCTCTTTTCCGGCCATTTCATGATTGGCGTCAAAGGTAATGGTAGTTTCTTCTTTCCCAGTCACAGTTACAGGGAAAGGCTGTCCATACTGGTTAGAAAGATATACTCTCTGTCCCACCTGAAGATCTTCTGAGCCGGGAAGCTGGGCGATCTCAAGTGTAAAAACAGCATTTGGATCCGGCATGCCATAGGCTTCTTCCGGCATCAGATGAACGTCTACCACCTGTCCCACTTCCATATCTGCTACTGCCGCGTCAAATCCCCGGATCATCTGGCCGGCACCACAGATAAATTCCAGAGGTTCTCCCCTGTCATAAGAAGAGTCAAACTGAGTTCCATCATTAAATGTACCTCTGTAATGAGTACGGCAGGTCTTTCCCACATTGCGGCCTGTAAGCGCAGGACGGGCTCCGCAGGAGCTTCCGCAGCTTCCTCCGCAGGAATGTCCGTCTTCATGGTGGCCGCAGCTGTGCCCTTCTTCATGATGATGGGCGCAGTTTGCTCCTGTGGATACCAGTTCTCCTTTCAGATAAGCTTCTACTGCCTGGTCTGCCTCTCCCTGAGCTCCGGCGCACAGTTCTACTCCCGCTTCTTCAAGAGCAGCCTGGGCTCCGCCTCCGATGCCTCCGCAGATCAGCACATCGATCCCCTGCTCTGCCAGAAGCCCTGCGAGAGCCCCATGTCCGGTTCCGTTGGAACCTATCACTTCACTGGAAATCACCTTGCCGTCTTCAACTTCATAGACTTTGAAGAACTCTGTTTTTCCAAAATGCTGAAATATGTTTCCATTATCATAGGTTACTGCTATCTTCATGTTTTGTCCTCATCTTTCCTGTTTGTTCAAATATTCTCCTATCATTATCCCTATTTATCCGGCAATGTCAATACTCTTATAAAAATATTTGTCTACAATCCGTTTTCATAGATATCATTGATCACTGCCTGGGCCTGCTCCATCTCTTTTTTCTGAATAATCTGCTGCCGGTCAGTTAGGATTGCCAGCATCTCATCCACCAGATCCTCGATTCTTGGATCTGTGACCCGGTATAAATATCCCAGCATTCTTGTGGCTGTGTAGTCTGTATTCATATATTTATAGGCAACTTCTCTGCAGAATTTTTCCGGGTATTCTTTTTCCAGCAGTACCTGATACAATTCATCCGTTCTCTCTGATCCCATTTTTTACCCCTGTACTTTCTCGAAGCGATATTTCTGACGGATTTCCGGATATTTTTCTTTATCTACCTCGCTCATAAACATGGCGTAAGGTCTGGCAGAGATTTTGAAAGGCGCATAAAGCCCCTGGTAGACCACCAGCCTTTCTCCTGTTTCTGTATGCTGGGCAAAAGCAAGGACTTTATACAGATACTCCGAAGTTTCCGTAGAAACCCATTCTCTCTTAAAGTGCTGTACAATATCTCCCGGGCGTATATCTCTTAGCATTTCCTCCGGTACATGTTCCGGCTCCGGTTCCGTATCCAGTTCCATATATTCTTCCTTGTCAAGAGAAATCGGCACGCCTGTTCTCCCTGTAATATGGACGCCGCCGTACCAGGTGCCCTCTACCTCAAAAATGTCCCCGATATCATATTCTGACGTGTATTCATCATTTTTCTTGATGATCCTGATCCTGCTCATTTAAATTTCCTCCGTAACATGTTTTTATGAAATATTCCATTCTCTGCCCCTATACCGGCTTTTAGGATACTTCCCCCAGTATCTTTAAAGTTTTCTGATCTCTTTTCCCGCCATAATATTTCTCGATCACTTTGGTAAATATCCCGGCTTTCCCCTCTGCCTTTTCAAATAAGGTCATAGAGGAAAGCAGCTTCAGATCATCGGGACTGCCGAATACCTGATGGGGATTATCTGTATCCAGCTCCAACAGAGCCTGACAGATCTTTCTCAGATTTCCTCCCAGATAGGAATCTTTCAGAAAATCTTCCGCTTCCTTAAGGTTCCGGATGCCGTAGTAGGCGGATATACTGCTGAATCCAAGGCCACGGATCTGCGGGAAGATATACCACATCCAGTGGCTCCTCTTTTGTCCCCTGCGGATTTCTTCCAAAGCCTGATCAAAATCCTGTTTCTGCGCCTCTGTAAATCGCTGCAGATCACTCATTTTTCAGCTCTCCTTTTTCTTTTCTCAAGTTAAAACTAAAAATTCTATTTCTATTTTATCTCACCGTCCTCTATTTGTCATTATTTTTCATTTACCACCTTGCTATTTTCTCCGGTTCCCCCTAGAATAGAGCTAAGCTGACTGTATATTTACACAGCTATAAGGAGGAAATTCATGACAAAAAAGAAATTTATCTGGTTTACCGCTTTGCTTGCCCTGCTGATCCTCTGTATCAAATACAGCGACAGCATACTGGGATTTATAGGACTTTTATGGAGCCTGATCACACCTTTGCTGCTGGGCTGTGTGATCGCTTATATCCTGAATATCTTAGTCACTCAGATAGAAAAAATCCCCTTCTTTCACAAAGAAGGCACTGTCTTCTGTAAAATACGGCGGCCTGTGAGCATACTGGGATCCATAACAGCCATCTTTGCTATTGCGATCCTTGTGATCCTTATCGTTATTCCCCAGCTGGTACAGGCTATCGGAGTTATTGTCAAAGAAATTCCCGCTGTTGTCTCCGAGATCAATCTCTGGCTTTCTTCTTTTGACAAAGACTGGCCCCAGCTTCAGGAATTTCTGGAGTCTTTAAATGTAAACTGGCCTCAGATTTTGCAAAAAGCCGCCTCCTATCTGACCAATGGGCTGAGCAGTGTTTTTTCCTCTACCATGTATATAGTGAGCGTCATAAGTTCCATGGTAGTTACTGCAGTTGTAGCCTTGATTTTTGCCATTTACATACTTTCCGGAAAGGAAAAGCTTTTTCACCAGTTTCAGACTCTGGCCAGGACTTATCTGAAAGAGAAGTTTTACACAGGAATGAGTCTGATACTGAAAACGGCCCATGACACATTTACAAAATTTATTGTAGGACAATGTACAGAGGCTGTCATACTTGGCTCTCTGTGCACCATAGGCATGCTTCTCTTCCGTTTTCCATATGCAACTATGGTAGGAACTCTCATCGGAGCCACTGCCCTGCTGCCGGTTATCGGCGCTTATCTGGGCGCCGCCGTAGGCGCATTTATGATCTTTACCGTAGATCCTCTGAAAGCGGCAGGTTTTCTGGTTTTTATCGCCGTTCTCCAGCAGCTTGAGGGAAATCTGATCTATCCCAGGGTTGTGGGATCTTCTGTAGGACTGCCAGGAATCTGGGTTCTGGCTGCCGTTACCGTAGGCGGCGGTCTGGGCGGAATCATCGGTATGCTGCTGGCCGTGCCGGTAACGGCTACTTTATATAAGCTGATTCAGAGAGATGTACAGAAAAGGAAGGCCGCCCTGGAGCCAGAAACAAAGGGAGGACTGTCGCGGTAACGCTTCAGTCCTCTTTTCTTTTATGTTTCTATACGTTATATTTTTCTCTCAGTTTCCGGTAATCTTCTCTTTCTCGGAGAAATTCATAGTCTTCTTCTTTCTCCATAGAATTAAACAAAGTTTTTGTCAGCTGTTTTCCCATAGTATACGGCCCCGGATCCTTATGCTCCTGATGGGCAAACAGAATCGAGTCTGTCATAGGCCAGGGCTTCTGCAATGCTTCCGCCATCTCTTCCAGGATTTCCACACACCGTTTTCCATCCTTTTCTTCCATAGCTACACTGAAGGCCGCTGTAAGACCGCTGTAATTCCATTTGAAGATCTCCATCACTTTCCGGCTGTATTCTGCCAATTCCCAGGCTCTGTCATGCGCATTCTCCCGCACAGCTGTCACGGCAAGCTGATCAAGAAGGATAAATACTTCCTGAAGAAGAGAGTTCAGCTTCTGTTCCAGCAGTATAGCCGCCTCCTTATTTTTTCTCTCCTGCATATACATGGAAATCTGAAGCTGGCGTTTGTCCATTGACTGGTATTGAGGAAGCAGCTGGATCAGCGCTTGTGCCTTTTCATATTCCTGCTCTTGAATATAAAGAGAAGCAAGAGCATACCTGGACAGATCCCTGAAGTTCTGATCCTCGCACCTTGCTGCTCTCTCATAAAGAGAAATCACCAGATCCTGGATCTCTTTGACCTTTTCATCTGAATAGGAAAACATGATTTCTGTAATCCCTCTGAGCATTGTAGCCATACAATACAAAAGCTCCGCGCAGACAGGATACTCCTTTATTCTCTTATTCACCAGCGCTATAGTCTTTTCTATATCTCCCTGACTGGCAGTTTCCGCTACTTCATTCACATATGCCCCTATTTCTTCTTTTGACAGGTTTTCATGGAAACAAAGAAATGTATTGGGGTCGGTTCCGAGAAGCCGGGCAAGTGCCGGGAGAATGGTCAGATCCGGACAAGTGGTTCCGCTTTCCCACTTATTCACTGCCGGAGCAGACACACCTAACATATCCGCCACCTGCTCCTGAGTAAAACCACAGGCTCTCCTTTTCTCACGGATCACATCTTTCATCTGCATATCTTCATCCTCCTACTATTTTATACTCAAAAGGCCTTTCTGCTTTTTATTGTACCAGATAGAAAGCCTGCTGTATATTGAGGCATTTTTAAACTTCAGGCATTTTTTTAACTTTCTGTTAAGATATTCTGGACATCTTTCCCCTGATGATATGTTTCGATCATTGATGCCAAAGTAATCTTCTCCATAGTCTCCCTTACAGATTGTTCTATTTTTTCATAAGGATCCCGAAGCACCCGGCGGATGTTCTTTGCAATAGGACACCTACTTCCTTCACAGGAATGAATGCCGATAAGGGAAGTAAGTCCTTCCGGTTCCAAAGCGCTGTATATCGCATATAGACTAATCTCTTCAGGAGCTTTTTGCAGCTCTGCCCCTCCCTTTCCTCTCTCTACACTGATCAGTTCTGCTTTTTTCAGTGCGCTGAGAATATACCGGATCACTACCGGATTGCAGCTTGTGCTCTGGGCAAGCAGCGTACTGGTCACTCTGGCTTTTCCCCGGGCTTCATAGATAAAAATAAGACAATGGACTGCTATAGAACATTTCATACTGATCTGCATCTGCGATTCCTCTTTCTTATGGCATTAATGTAAATCTTGACTTTACATCTTGGCGATGCTAAACTGTCTATAGATGTAAAATCATCATTTACATATTATTTTACATTTTTCTAAGGAAATGACAAGGAGGAGTTTGAAATGGAATTTTATGAGATTTGTTTCAGCCCAACAGGGGGCACAAAAAAAGCCGCTGATATACTGGCAGAACAGCTGTCAGAAGAAATCCATCCTGTTGATCTGACAGACGGCAAAACAGATTTTTCGGGGATTTCTCTGAAAGAAGAAGACGCAGCTCTTATCGCCGTGCCTTCCTATGGGGGCCGTGTACCGGAAACAGCAGTGAAACGTCTTTCCCAGATCAAAGGAAACGGTGCAAAGGCTATCCTTGTCTGTGTATACGGCAACCGTGCCTATGAAGACACACTTGCAGAACTGGAGGATACAGCCAAAGCCGCAGGATTCCGGATTACGGCTGCTGTAGCCGCTGTAGCGGAACATTCCATTGCCCGCCAGTTCGCCGCAGGGCGTCCGGATTCCCAGGATCAGGCTCAGCTTACGGAGTTTGCCGGAAAGATCCGGAAAAAACTTTCTTCCGGAGATACCGCTGAACCTGCTATTCCCGGAAACCGTCCCTATAAAAAAGCAGAAGGCGCCGGCATGGTTCCGAAACCTGACAGAAATTGTGTGAAATGCGGCATTTGCGCCGAAAAATGCCCGGTTCAGGCCATTGACAAAGAGGATCCCCGCAAAACTGACAGCAGTAAATGTATTTCCTGTATGCGGTGCATTTCCGTCTGTCCTCACTCTGCCAGAAAAGTAAACAGCGTTATGCTGGCGGCAGTAAATACAATGCTGAAAAAAGCATGCTCCAAGCGGAAGGAATGTGAACTCTACCTGTAAATTCAGGGCAGTATCATAGCCGGCCGGAAATTCAGGTAATCTCCGGAAACCAGCATATACTCTATGCCATGAAACTTTCCCCGTATGCTGTCTCCAAATCTGGATTCTCCGTGGCAATGAGAATAGACTACCGCGGAAACCTTATATTTCTCTGCGATTTCTGTAAAAGGGGAAGTTTTCTCTAAAATATTGGTAGGAGGATAATGAAGAAACATAATAAACTTCTGATATCCTTCTTCTCTTGCCAGGCGGAAGGACTCCTGAAGCCTGGCCATTTCTCTTGCCACCAGTTTTTTTGCCTGCTCTTCTCGCTTTTCGTCCCAACCGATGATCTGGCACCGGCGGTTCAGATAAAAGGGACCCTCAAAAGTAAATCCCTTGGTTCCTACCAGAGCGTAGTCCCGGTAAACAGCAAAATTATTCTGAAGAAAAAACAGCCTGCCCTTGTATTCCTTATTAAGATTTTCTGTTTTCTTTGCATCCCAGAACATATCGTGATTTCCCCTAAGAAGAATCTTCCTTCCCGGCAGTCTTTCAATAAAAGCCAGATCCTCCCTGCATTGCGGCAGCTTTCTCCCCCAGGAATGATCTCCCGTAAGTACCAGAGTATCCTCTGGCTTTACCATCCGGTTTACATATTTTTCAATTTTCTTCTCATGGTTCTTCCACACTTTTCCAAACACGTCCATAGATTTATCTGCCTGAAAGCTTAAATGCAGGTCTCCCAGGGCATACAGCGCCATATCAAATCATCTCCTTTATACATTTTTGTCATGTTTCTATATTGTTCTTTTTCCCCGCCCGGCGTATAATCAGAATCTGTGAGGTATACTTATGAAGTCAAAAAAGAAATCAAAATTATGGAAAAAAATACTGCTGATCCTGACAGCGATGATCCTTATGTCCGGGATCGGCTTCGGCATTTACATTCAGGATTATTACCATGCCGATGATCTGGCCCTGGAAGCCGCAGCCCAGTCTCAACAGGGTATAACAGTAACTACTTCGTCAGAGGGCAGGATCATTTTCGCTCCTGAAAATCCCCGGGCAGGCCTGATCTTCTATCCCGGAGGAAAAGTCCAGTATGAGGCCTACGCTCCATTAATGGAAGCCTGCGCAAAAGAAGGGATCCTCTGTGTACTCCTTCATATGCCCGGAAACCTGGCTGTGCTGGATGTCAATGCTGCAGAAGGTATCCAGGAAGAATACCCGGACATTGAAAACTGGTATATGGCAGGCCATTCTCTGGGAGGTTCTATGGCAGCTTCTTATATCAGCAGCCATGAAGAAGAGTATAAAGGTCTCATACTCCTTGCCGCCTATTCCACTGCGGACCTGAAAGGAACAGATCTGAAAGTCCTGTCCCTCTACGGTTCAGAAGACGGTGTGCTGAAAATGGATTCCTACGAAAAATACCGGGATAATCTGCCCGAAGATTTCACAGAAATTATAATTCCAGGAGGATGTCACGCCTATTTTGGCAGCTATGGCCCCCAGAAAGGGGACGGGATTCCCCAGATCTCCAACGAAGAACAGATAGGCTTTACGGCTAACGCCATTGGAGATTTTATAGAGGATTTAAATTAAAAAAGTTCCTTATCAGGGTAATATGAGGAACAAATATGTTTTTATACCTCCATCTTTTAGCAGTTCCCTGTATATACATATTTCAGGTATTTCTCTGCCCTCCCTTTCAGCCGGTACACCTTCCCCACTTCCGTCGCCTGCCGGTCCTCCATTTTATATCTTGGAAAAAACCTTGTCACATGAAGGGGAATATCCGTATCTACAGAGGCGATCCATTTTGCCTCCTCTTCCATTTCTTTCTCTGAATCATTCTCTCCCGGAACGATCAGGGTGGTCAGTCCCACATGGCAGGATACTGCGCTTCTTCGTATAAATCTTTTCACCGTCTCCAGGTCGCCGCCCAGCTTCCGGTAATATGCCTCTGTAAATCCCTTCAGGTCAATATTCATAGCGTCTATACAAGACGATCCAGTTCCTCCGGCAGTTCTTCAGGAAAAGCCATCTTTTCTCCAGTCCGTACATAAGTCTCTATAGATTGCCGGGCAAGGCGCACATAGACGTCCTCCCTCTCCTGCTTCTCTTCGGCCTGCTTCTTTACCTTCTCTTCAAACTGTTTCAGGAATTCTCGCTCAGGAGCTGTTTCTTTCACTTCTGAATACACTGTCCCAGGATATAATGGCTGGAAAAGACCAGTCCGGAAAGGCCGATCCGCACAACTTTGTAGTCTGTATAATAAAAGTTCCTGCGGGAACCTTGCGTTCCTCCGCTTCCCGGGTCAAAAGAGTTACAAATTCTGTATCGTATTGAACCTTAATCTTTACTTGCGGCGCGCCAAACTGACCGAAATCTCCTTCTGCCTCTTCTCCGGGAGAGGTATGGAAATAGTCCATATACATCATCGAATGAGGGGACAAGACTACCACCGTATCCGGCTTCCAGGAAGCTAGTTTTCCGGCGGCTTTATGATAAGCATCAATGGTTGCCTGGATTTCTTTCTCACGGCCTCTTCCCACCTCCGGTATGATCAGAGGAGGATGGGAAACCATGATTCCTCCTGTTACTGCCATAAGGCTCCCTCCTTTTTCTAAAAATTATTCTAATAAAATTGTACACCCTGGTTCCGGTTCTTTCCAGAAAAAAATAGGCAGGTTCCTCTGCCCCGCAAAGGAACCTGCGTTCTTTTATATAGGTTATTTAAAATATTTTTTGCTGTACTCGTCTATTTCTTTGTCTAGTGTGTCATATACCCCATCAAAGGTACTGCCCGGACCGCCCATGGTCAGAGAAGGGATCAGATAACGTGTTCCGGCTGTCTCAAACAGATCTCCGAGACCTTTATGGATAGCTTCTCTTGACCAGTCGGCTTTGTCATATTTTCCATTATCCAGACCTCCCTGAATGGAAATCTTTCCTCCATAATTTTTCAGGACCTCAGGGATATTATTTTCATAGACAGCTCCCTGCCATACATCCACGCCCATCTGGATCATATAGGGAACCAGAGTTGCCGCATAGGAATCGCTGTGGTGGATGATCACCTCTATGCCGTTCTTTTTCCAGAATCCATAGATCTTTTCATACGCGGGAAGTATAAACTCTTCAAACATAGCCGGAGAAATGAAAGTACTTACCTGGCTTCCCCAGTCATCATGATGGAACAAAGCATTGGGATGAAGATGTTCGATTTCCACTTTTGCACATTCGATCTCCCAGTCCGTAAGATGATCGATCAGATCGTGCATTGCCTCAGGCTCTTCGTAAAAATTGATCATTGTATCTTCAATACCCATAAAATAGTGGAGCTTTTCGAAAATACCAGTCACCACAAAGGGGGCTACAAATTTTTCTTTTCTGTCTGTGGCATTTGCAAGATCTTCCGCGGCTTTCCACTCTTCTGCAGAATACTGCCTGGGATCCGGAGTTTTCAAAGCCTCTTTCCATAAAGTAATATCTTTTATCAGTTTTGCATCTCCTTCACATACCGGGAAAGGACCAGGTGTTCCTTCCTGCCAGTATACAGTTACTCCCCAGTCGTTTACTTTTTTCTCGCCGGGATTGCAGAAACCGCCGCAGTGATCCAGGATAGGGTCCAGGATCAGATCCATATACTCATACTGTTTGACGAAACGATCTGGATGGCCCCCTTTGTAAGCTGCCGCTTCCCGGACAAATTCCTGGATATAACTGCTTCCGGTTCTCCTGCACACAAGGGAAACTCCGCCTTCTGTGTCTTCAATCTTTTTTGCGGTAAACTGCTCTGTATCCAGTACATTAAAATATCGGTCCGCAATGAAAATATCATGCTCCCCGAATTCATTTTCAGAGATTGATTCACTGCTTTGGACAAAATATGCGATTTTGGGAATAAACCCGGCTTCCGCAGAATATCTGGTTATGGCATTTTTCATATAGTTAGGTGATTTACTGGGAGACAGTGAAATAAAATTCTGATTCCGCAGATCTGAAAAATACAGTTTTTCCCTTTTACTAAGAGGATTTGTTTTTAACATATATGCCATCTGGCTGCAGCGGATCATTCTCTCCGTACAATAAATGCCTCTGTCAAAGTCTTCTTCCTCAAAAAACGACGTAAAAAGAATGTCTACCTCATCATGAAACATCATTTCCCGGATCTCTGTAAAGGATCCTTTCTCAATCCGGAATTGACAATCCGGATAGCAGGAAGCAAAATTCTCCAGAGTGCTGTTCAAATATTCTCCAGGATCCACTGTATTCAGATAAGCAATTCTGATAGGCAGCCGTCTGGCCTCCTGGGCAAGATGAGCTTTTTCCAAAGCCAGTTCCAGAGATCCTTTCAGCTTTACAGATTCATCGTACAGGATCTTCCCCGCCGGTGTTACACTGAGTCCGTTATTTTTCCTTACAAATAACTGCAGGCCGAATTTCTGTTCCAACCGGCTGATCGTCTTGCTTAGCATAGACTGACTTACATGAGCCAAATGCGCAGCTTTTGTCATGCTCCCACATTCCACCGTATAAATAAAAAGCTGTAAATGATAGATATTAAAATCAAAGATGTCAATGTACTGCATAGTCCCTCCTGATTTTATGTATGTAATTATTTTTATTTTACAACGGCAAAGCTGCCAAAACAACCATCATAAGTCCCGGCGGGACGGCTGCTTAATGCCCGGATATCTGATAGTGCCGGTTTTCAGGCTGACATGATTTTAAAATTTTTCTGAAATCGGACAAAAATATGGACCTCCGGCTAAATCCCAGAGGTCCTATCAAAAATTCAGCAGAGAGCTGAGCAGGACATATATTTTATAGAGGCGGGAGCAGGTCTCGCATCTGATAATTCTCTCTGCTTAGTCAGCAGGCTTAGTTTTCCGAAAGGATTCTTTTTTATTATCAATACTATTTTTTCCTTCTTTTCTCACAGTCAGATCCTTCAGCCACTTATATTTTCCATAATGGAGATAAACCGCAGGAAGTTTTACGATTTCATCAGAATTTACAATAAAATATACTGCCAGAACCGGCCACTTCAGCACAAAGGCCGCCAGAAGCCCCACTGGGACCGTGAAGCACCAGAGGGTCACCGCATCGCACAGGAAACCAAATCTGGAGTCTCCTCCTGCGCAGAAAATTCCTCCGATGGTAGTTCCATTCACATATTTTCCTGCCATATATACGGCGCACATCACCAGCATCCATTTCAGATATCCTTCTGCCGTTGGAGACAGGTCGGTGACCTGAAGGACCAGAGGGCTGATCAGCAGGAGAAAGATTCCGGACAGGATACCGCTTCCAACTGCAATATGGCACAATTTTCTTCCATAGGCTTTCGCCATTTCCAGACGGCCGGCTCCCAGTTCATTGCCCACCATAATGCTTCCGCCGTTTCCGATTCCTGCTGCCAGACTGGCGATCAGATTTTTCACAATATTAGCAATAGAGTTGGCCGCCACTGCGTCTGTTCCCAGGTGTCCCATGATCACGGAATACATAGTGAATCCTCCGCCCCAGACCAGTTCATTTCCCAAAACCGGCAGAGTATAATGCCAGAAATCCTTTTTCAGTCGCTGGTCCGGCTTGCGTATATAGAGAAAGCGGATCTTGACTCTTCCTGTTTTTCTCAGTTCCCAGAATACCCAGAGGAGTTCCACTACTCTGGCCATAGCCGTAGCTGCGGCGGCTCCGGCAGTTTCCATTCTGGGCGCTCCAAAAAGGCCGTAGATCAGCACTGCATTCAGGACAATATTCAGCAACGCCGCTGTGGAGCTGATGATCATGCTCATAGACGCCAGACCGCTGTTTTTCATAATGCACAGATAAATCTGGGAAATACCGCACAAAAGATAAGTAATGCCTACGATCTGCAGATATTGTATTCCATAATGGATCAGTCTGGGATCCGGAGTAAAGATCCTCATTAAAAGTTCCGGAAGGAAAGTCGCGCCGAAAAAGAAGGCAAAGGAAACGGACATCGAGCTTCTCAAGACGATCCCCAGAATCCGCTCTACGGCGTCCTTGTCTCCTTTTCCCCAGTATTGAGCGGCAAACATGCTGGTTCCAATAGTCATAGCTGCCAGAAACAGATTATATACAAAGGTGATCTGACTTGCCAAAGATACTGCTGAAAGAAGATCCTGGCCGATCACCCCTACCATCAGGGCATCTGAAGCGCTGACCACCGCCAGCATAAACTGCTGAAACGTAATGGGAAGCACCAGAGAAAGAAGCTTCTTTCGAAATTCCCTCTTATCCATTGATCTTCTTCCAGATTTCATCATCAAACCGCTGTTTCTTATAATAATAAGGCCGGTCTTCCTCTGTAATCTCCCGGATCACTCTGCAGGGATTTCCTGCGGCGCAGACATTATCAGGTATATCCTTTGTGACCACGCTTCCTGCACCGATCACTGCATTATTTCCAATCTTCACCCCTGGAAGGATCACACAGCTTCCTCCGATCCATACATTGTCTCCGATAGTAACCGGAATCCCATATTCATAACCGGAATTCCTACTGTCTGGATGGATCGGATGTCCTGCAGTGTAAATAGCTACGTTTGGTCCGAAAAGCACATTTTTTCCAATGGTGATTTTTCCCACATCCAGCATAATGCAGCCCGTATTGGCATAAAAGTTTTCCCCTACTGTGATATGGCTGCCGTATTCACAGTGAAAAGGCGGCTCAAAATATACGCTTTCGCCATGTACCATACCTGTTTTATTCAGACATTCCATGCCCTTTTCCGGTTCAAAGGGCATTACCTGATTATATTCTCTGATAAGTCTCTTGGTGACCATCTGTTCCGCCATAACGCTTTCGTCTGAAAAATATGCCATTCCGTGATCTCTCCGATATCTGTTGTCCATATGTATTCTCCCTTATCTGTGTTTTCTTGATTTTCCGGTCTTTCAGAGACCGAAACCGGCCTGCACTCCCGCTATTGTGCGGTGCTTGACCGTCCCTCTCATCTGAATTATAATTATAGAATCCATTTTATAATATTTCTATCGTTTATCTGTGAAAAACTATAACAATCCTGCGAGGTAAGCCTATGTCCATCATTGTGGAGTTAAATGAAAATTATTCAGAAAAAATCTGCTATGATATTCCCCGATATCCTGCCTATATCCGCAGAGGTCTTCTTTCTCAATATCCTAATTACAGCGCCCCTAATCACTGGCACGATGATATTGAATTGATCGCTGTCCTCTCCGGAGAAATGGAATACAGCGTAAATGGAGAGCTCCTTAAACTGCAGAAAGGCCAGGGTCTTCTTGTAAATGCGGGACAAATGCATTTCGGCTTTTCCCATGAAAAAAAAGAATGTGATTTTATCTGTGTTCTTCTCCATCCCGTACTGCTTTGTCCCCTTCCGTCTATTGAACAGGATTTTGTAAAGCCATTGCTTCAGAATCAGAACCTGCCTTATATTCTTCTTCAGCCGGAAATCTCCTGGGAAAAGAGCATCTATGATAAAATCCTTTACTTATATGATATCCGCAAAGAAAAAACAGCTCCCTTAAAGATCCTGGCCGCCTTTGCCCAGATCTGGGAACTGCTTTGTGAAAATATTTCTGCCGATAAAAATCCGGCAGGAAAAAATATACATGAAAATCGCAATCTGGCCATTGCCAAAGACATGGCACAGTTCATTCAAAATAATTATATGGAAAAGATTACTCTGGCAGATATAGCCGCATCCGGAGCTGTGGGGCAGAGCAAATGCTGCAAGCTTTTCTCCAGGTTCTTTTTTCAGAGTCCTTCCATGTATCTGACCCAGCACCGGCTGAACAAAAGTATGGAACTTCTTATAAACACAGATCTGCCTATTATTGAAATTGCTCTTTCTGTAGGGTTTTGCAGTGCCAGCTACTATACAGAAACCTTCCGGAAATGGATGGGGAAGACCCCTTCAGAATTCCGAAAATCAAAAAATCCTCAGATCTGATCTGCCTCCCGCCGGCAGGAAATATATTTTCTTTTCCAGTCCGGATCTTGGCCAGGAACGCCGTATTCATTTATCTCGCATACCTGGCTGATATCTCCGGCCATTTCCAGTATGATTTCGGAAAGTTCAAGATCCCGTTTCCACTTATCTTCTATCCGTTCATATCCCAGCCATGCTCCCAGAATATTTCCGGTAACTGCCCCTGTAGAATCACTGTCTCCTTTATGGTTTACGGAAGCAATGATTCCGGCAGAGAAATCCTTCTGATATCTTAAGCTGCAGTAAAGCGCAATAGCAAGGGTTTCTTCCGCTACCCAGCCTTCACCCAGACGATGGATATTCTGAAGATCGTCTTGATCATTTTCAGAAAGATCCACCGCTAGTTCTATAAGTTCTGTCAGGTATTTCAGATAAGGATCCCCTTGGAAAATCTCTTCTGTTTTATCTCTGGCCTCCAGAACGATTTTCTTTAAAGATTTTTTCTCTGAAACATCCTCTTGCTCCGGTTCTGGATATACGATCCGATTTATAACATGAGTCAGGACCGCCCCTGTCATATATCCCAGAGAATGCCCATGGGTGATTGCCGCCAGCTGTGCGCCTTCGTAATCCAGCTTTTCTATAGAGGAAGTCCGTAAAAGGCCTGCAGGTGCCACCCGCATAACTCCTCCGCAGCCTTTGCTGCTGTTCTGAGGACTGGCGATATAGTCCCGTATCTCCGGCTTTTTTATATACAACTTACTAAGGGCATCCAGGCATGTGATCCCCGGCGCCCTTCTGGCAAACAGTTCCGGAACGTCCATCAGCCAGGCAGCTCTCTTTGAAGCAAAAGAAGGGCTCTTCTGATACTGCTCAAAAGATACTTTCTGAGTGATCAGCCAATCCTGATAAGCTTTTTCCACATAAATTCTGAAGGGACCGGCATCCCCTCCCGTTCTGGTTCTGGCCTCCCCGGCAAGAATACCATTGGCGGTAAACAAGGTCATCTGAGTATCGTCTGAGATCAATGCTTTTCCAAGTTTCGGATTTAGTTCATACTGGGTAATGCCTTTTTCACCATAATGAGAAAAAATCTCTTTTTCACCCATAAATTCGACCGGATATCCAAGAGCATCTCCCGCTGCGCCGCCAAAAAGACATCCCCTTATCTGATCAATGATTTCCTGTTTCATAAGAATTTTCCTTTCTTTTTCCATATCCTTAGAATATATTTTTTGTGTCAAAATACCCATTTCTGTGCTGCCGCCGCTGCCAGCTTCATAACGCCTGCCAGCACCATGACCAGGGTCGGATTCCATTTCAGTTTCTGCAAAAGTACTACACAGACTATAAAAATAACTACCAGGAGCCAGTCTGTATCTGCCAGCCTGATCACTCCTTCATTGCCCCAGAAAGCAGCGACCAGAATGGAGATCCCCGCTGAAGCGATCAACGCCACAACCGCAGGGCGCAGAGAGTTGAGCACGCTCTGCAGCACGTCCAGTTTCTGATATTTCAGATACAGTTTTGCCAGGAGGGTAACGATAATACAGGAAGGCAGGATACAGCCCAGAGTAGCCACCAGTGCTCCAGGAATCCCTCCTATCCGGATCCCTACAAAAGTAGCGGAATTTATAGCGATAGGTCCCGGAGTCATCTGGGAAATGGTGATCAGATCTGTAAACTGATCCATATCCAGCCATCCATGAATATTCACGATTTGTTCCTGGATCAGAGGCATAGCCGCATAGCCCCCTCCGAAACTGAAAAGACCGATCTGCAGGAAGCTGAGAAATAATTGAAACCAGATCATTTGTTTCCCTCCTTCCTTGCTATCAAAGTCCGGACCACGCCGATCAGACCGCAGATCAGAATGACAAAGACAACATTAACGCCGAAAAAGCAGGTGGAAGCAAAAGCTCCCGCCATGATCAAAACAGAGACAGGGCTCTTCCCCTGGATGATCCCTCCCGCCATCTCATAAACCACGGCAGCGATCACTGCTCCCACACCGGCCTGCATTCCTTCCAGCAGCTGGCTGATGAGAAAGCTGCTGCGGAAAGCATTATAAAACACAGAGATCAGGGATATGATCAGAAAAGGGGGAATGATGGTGGCAATGATCGCTGTGATGGCCCCGATCATCCCTGCCAGCTTGTACCCTACCACAATAGCCCCGTTTACAGCAATAGCCCCCGGCGAAGACTGGGCAATAGCCACCAGATCCAGCATTTCGTCTTCCTGGATCCAGTGGTACTCATCCACAAATTTTTTCTTCATCAGGGTCACGATCACATATCCGCCTCCAAAAGTAAAGGCACTTAAATACAAAGTAGAAATAAATAATTTTAACAAAACTTCTTTTTTATTTTTCATATTCATTTCCTCCTCCCTGCAAGTATATCCTTTCTTGACTCATAGGTAAAATAGTATTATTCTATGATTATCATAAGAATTTTATTATATATCAGGAGCAAATTTTATGACTCTTCGCCATATGAAAATCTTTGTGACCGTATATCAGCACAGCAGTGTTACGAAAGCTGCCGGAAAGCTCCACCTTGCCCAGCCTTCCGTAAGCCTGGCTGTAAAAGAGCTGGAAGAATACTACGGCATACGGCTTTTTGAAAGGATAGGCCGGCGTATCTGTCCTACGGAAGCTGGAAATGAATTTTACAGTTATGCCCTGCACATTGTGTCTCTCTTTGAAGACATGGAAAAGAAAATAAAGAACTGGGATACCCTGGGGACTATCCGGATCGGCACCAGCATTACCATCGGCACCCATATCCTGCCTTTTTTGATCAAAAATTATCAGGAATCCTTTCCTTCTCTCCGGGTTGAAGCTGTTATAAATAATTCCGGTGTTATTGAACAGCATGTGCTGGATAACTCCATAGATCTGGGGCTTATTGAAACCCAGCCGGAACATAGTGAGATCCAGGCAATCCCTTTTATGGAAGATCAGCTCTGCGCCGTTCTTCCTGCCGATCACCCTCTTGCCTCCCGGAACTGTGTGACTCTTTCTCAGATGGCCGGATATCCATTCCTTATGAGGGAAAAGGGAAGCGCCGGACGAGAAATCCTGGAAGCCAGCCTTGCCCTTCAGCATCTTTTTGTCCAGCCTGTCTGGGAAAGCTCCAGCACCCAGGCCATTGTCAGCGGAGTTTCCCAGGGACTGGGTGTGGCAGTCCTTCCTTATCTGCTGGTGGAAAGAGACGCCCGTGAAAACCTGGTAAAAGTCATTCCCTTTCAAAAGCCGCTCAGACGGACCCTGAATATTATTTATCATAAAAGCAAATACCTTACTCCAAACATGGACGCCTTTATCCGTCTCTGCAAGGACTTTCCCCGCCTTCATGGGGATATAACTTGTTAAAATATTATCAGTTTTTAAAAATTTTAAAGGATTTTTATTGATTTAATTTGCT
>DWUX01000219.1 GCA_019120545.1 Candidatus Blautia stercoripullorum
ATAAAATGTATAAATATTCCTGACTAGTGCGGCGGCCCCCTGTTTTTATAGGACAGAGGCTGCCCTGAAATTTTTCCATCCTTGTGGTGTCAGAAAAAATATATTAAAATAATTGTGGATCTATATGTATACAATTTGACTGAAAGGAAGAATAAAGATGAAATACGTCTTAGATGCACATACTCACACCATCGCTAGCGGACATGCTTACAGCACCATACGGGAAATGGCAAAATCCGCATCTGAAAAGGGACTGGAGCTTCTGGGGATTACAGAACATTCTATGAAGATGCCTGGAACCTGCCAGCTCTTTTATTTTGAAAATCTGAAAATGGTTGACAGGGAGATGTATGGAGTAGAACTCTATATGGGAACAGAGCTGAATATCATAGATTATGAAGGCCATGTGGATATGGGAGAAAAGACTCTGAAAAAAATGGATATTGTCATAGCCAGCATGCATATCCCATGTATTAAACCCGGGACCAGAGAAGAGAATACAAATGCTTATCTGGAGGTTATGAAAAATCCCTATCTCCATATCATCGGGCATCCTGACGACGCCAGGTATGAAGTGGACTATCTGGCTTTGGTCCAGTGCGCAAAGGAGCACAGGGTTCTGCTTGAGGTAAATAATAATTCTCTGGATCCCAGGTGCGGCCGGCAGGGAGGAGAAGAAAACATCAGGACTATGCTGAAGCTATGCAGGGAGTATCAAGCCCCTGTAATCGTGGATAGTGACGCTCATGCAGATTCTCTGGTAGGAAGCCATCAGTATGTCCAGAAAATCCTGGATGAACTCCAGTTTCCTGAAGAGCTGATTGTCAACAGGAGTGTGGATGAATTTAAGAAATATGTCAATAAAAACAAAATTTTATAGAATTTTTACAAATAATGGTGAGAAAGTCAAAGTCTGTTCTTTACTTTAAAAATTTACTGTGCTAATATATATGAAAGTGATAGGAGCTATAACTGTTAAAACGTTAATAAGGCAGAGCAATAAATGATATTGGAGGCTTTTGACAGCTGCTTTCTATCGCGGGGTGCGAAATTGATATAAGGAGATAATGTGATATGAGTAAAAAGATTCATACAGAAGCAGTGGATTCACTGTTTGACGCAGTACTTAGTTTAAGGAACAGAGAAGAATGTTATCAGTTTTTTGAGGACGTATGTACAGTAAATGAAATTTTGTCTTTATCTCAGAGATTTGAGGTGGCCAAAATGTTAAAGGAAAAGAAGACTTATCTGGAGATATCTGAGAAGACAGGAGCTTCTACAGCTACGATCAGCCGGGTAAACCGGAGCTTAAATTACGGAAACGACGGTTACGACATGGTCTTTGACAGAATTTCCAAGGAATAAGAAACATAATAAGATGAAAAGAGAATGGACCAGGCCCTGAGGGCGGGTCCTTTTTTCGTCCCCTTTTTTATAATAGGATTTTCACTTTCTTTTTTTAGCAAATTAAAATAGTGCTTGACAAAACTAAACATGTTCAGTAGTATAGAGTATATAAAAAACTGAACGCGTTCAGTAAAAGAAAAGGGGGATTTTAATGACAAAAAGAAAGTGGGAGCATCTGATCATATCTCCTGACTATGTGCCGCCGGTATTGGATGATATCCGGGACGACAAAGGAGATATTAAGACCGGGAGGACTTTAGGCCAGACTTACAGTTCATCAGATCTGTTTCCTGACTGCAAAGTGAACATGAGTCTTTCCTGGTTTTATGAGATTCCAAACAAAAATCCATATGTGGACGAGCATGTTCATGATGTGGACGAACTGGTATTCTTTATGCCCAGCTTTAACGACAGAGAGGATGATGTAAATGCTCAGTGGGGGGAGGCGGATTTCTATATTGAAGGAGAACCTTATACAATTACCAGAAATACCTGCATCTATTGCCCGGCCGGCGTGAAGCACTGCCCTATTGTGTACAAAAAGATCGTAAGGCCCCATTGCTTTATGACGATCCTGCTGGACAGTGAGTATGTAAGAGAACAGGCGGGAAAAATCGTTAAAAATATCGGGGGAAAATTCGTGGAAGCAGGGGAAGTGAAGAGATAGTCTGCCGGAGGAAAATATTATGGAAAAATGTGATGCTTTATGGGGACTTACAGACCAAGATCCTGAAGAAAAGATTAAGGAAAAGGCATTTTCTTTGATCGGCGGGATCCGGTTTATACCGGCTGCAACTGTATATCATGGACAGCCGGAATGCAGGATCCTGGATTTTAACCGTTTATCCAATGGGGAGATTTATTTTATGACTTCCAGGGGAAAGCCTGTATATCTTCAGCTGAAGGAGAGACCACAGCTGGTGCTGAATACTCTGATCCAGGACAGGTATTCTCTGAGAATGTCTGCCTGGGCGGAAGAAGAGAAGGACGAAAAAATATGGGAGGAATTTTTTGCCCTGAATCCGGGGACAAAGCTGATGTACCGGAAGAATTTTGATATGGTGGCTTTGTTTCATCTGTATAAAGGGGAGGGAGAGATTTTTCATCTGTACGAAAGCGAAAGAATCCGCAGACTTCGTTTTTCTTTCGGAGGGATTGACAAGAAACCTATGAGTTATTTTATTTCTGGATCCTGTACCGGCTGCGGAGCATGTCAGGAAAACTGTGTGGAGGAGGCAATATACCGGGATCCGGATGGAAAATATCATATCAGAGAGATGGACTGCGATGACTGCGGGATCTGCTACACCAAATGTCCTATGGCAGATGAAGCTCTGATCTGCAGACTCAGATAAAAAGAAAGAGGTGTAAATATGGCAAAAACAAATGCAGATGGTTCTAAAAGTTTAGGCAGGGGGGACCTGCTGGCAATTGTGATCGGAAATGTGATCGGAGGGGGCGTTATGACGATGACAGGGCTTGCCATCGGGATTACTGGCCGTTCGATCATCCTGTCTTATATTATTTGCGCGATTATGGTAACGATCGTGGCCCTTCCTCAGTTTTTTCTTTCCGCTACCATCCGGATGAATGGAGGATTTTATACACAGGCTGCTATGTTTGGAGGAAAATGGTTTGCGGGGCTGTATTCCGTAGTCTTTGTCAGCTATTTCTTCGGTGCGGCAACTTATTCCATCTCCTTTGCAGATTATGTACTTTCCGCTTTTCCGGAGATTAATGGAAAACTGGCTGCCTTTGCAATACTTACCGTATTCGTAGCCTTAAATCTGGCAGGAGTCCAGGTTGCAGCAAAGGTCCAGTATGCCATGGTCATTATTTTGATCATTGCTCTGCTGGTCTTTGCAGGCTTTGGATTTATCCATCTGGAACCGGGGTATTTTTCTGAAGAACAGTTTTTCACTGGAGGTTTTACAGGAGTGATGTCTGCGGCGGCTCTTCTTTCCATGGCTACCAGCGGGGCCACCTTTATCATTAACATGAGCAGGGAGGCAAAAAACCCTAAGAAGGACATTCCTTTCTGCATTATCGTCGGAACAATCATTGTAACACTGCTTTATATCGGTGTAGGCGTAGCGGCGGCAGGGGTATTCCCAGTTAAAGAAGTGGCGGGAAAGAATCTCTCTACAGTGGCGGCTCATATCCTTCCCATGCCCTTATATGTGTTCTTTATGGTAGGCGGAGCGGTGTTTGCTCTGGTAACTTCCCTAAACGCGTGTCTTGGATGGCTCCAGGCTCCCATTGCCCAGGCGGCAGAAGACGGATGGTGGCCGGCTATATTTGCAAAACGAAATGAACGGTTCGGCACACCTCATTTTATTATCTTGACGATTTATATTCTTTGCTCTATTATCATTTTAAGCGGCATGAATATCGGTGATGTTGCCAATATAGGAAATACTCTTGCAAATTGTGTGCAGGTTATCCTCTGCCTTGCCATTATCACAATGCCTAAAAAGATTCCGGAAATCTGGAAACGCTCCCAGTTCCATATTAATGATAAGGTATACACATTCTTATGTATCCTGGGCGCCTTGGTCAGCGCGGCCTTTGTATACTATGAATGTCTGGAGATCCAGGTAGGACATATCATCGGAATTTTTGTTTATCTGGCTATTGCATGTATCTATCCCGTTATACGGGCGAAGTTCCATAAGATCAAGATCAATATCAGTTATGAAGAAGCGTGATAAAGGAGGGTGCTATGACTATGTTTAATCCAGAGCCCTGTCTTGGGCTTACAGAAAAAAATACCAATGAGGAAATTAAAAAAGCGGCATTTCAATTTGTAAAAGAAGTAGGATATATGATCATAGGGACTACAGCTATGGATGGCCGGACGCCTACAGCCAGAGGTCTTGAGGTGCACCAGCTGGATGACAGCGGAGATTTTTTTATCGGGCTGGCAAAAGGAAAGCCTGTCTATTATGAACTTCAGAAAAATCCTTATATTGTAGGAACTATTGTAAGAGAAACTGTGAAGCGTCTTTCTGCCAGCGTCCGGATCAGCGCTCATGTAAGAGAGCTGGATCCGGAAAAAAACCAGGCAGTCTATAGGAGATATTGGGAGCTGAATCCCGGCACAAAAGCACTTTATCATAAAGACCTGGATATGTTTCGGATTTTTGTGCTGGATAGGGGGGACGGAGAAATTTTTCATCTGCCTGAGGATGATGAAGTATGCAGACTGAGATTTTCTTTTGGAGGAGCTGCCCGGCGTCCCTGGGCTTATGAGATCGATCAGGAAAGATGTGTTGGCTGCGGCACCTGTGAAGAAGTCTGTATGGAGGATGTGATCTTTCCAAATGAAGAGGGGAAATATTACATACACCATTTTGGATGTCTGGAATGCGGCAGATGTGCTATGAACTGCCCGAATGATGCCATCGTCAGAGGATTCTAGCCGCAATTCCTGATAAGGAAATGGTAGAAATGAGTACAGAAAAAAGAAATGACAGCAAAAAAGAAGAAATTCTCCAGGTAGCCAGAGATTTATTCCTGTCCCAGGGATATACAAAGACCAGTATCCGGCAGATCGCAGCAAAAGTTCAGATCAGTGTGGGACTTACCGCTTATCACTTCAAAAGCAAACGGGATATGGCGGTGGAAATCGTAAGACGGATTTTTCACAGGCTGGCAGGATATACAAAAATGTATGTGAACCGGCATGAGACGCCGGTCCTTTATTCAGCAACCTTGATCTGTCTGAACTATACCGTATTGTCTCAGCCTTCTTACCGTCCATTTTACGAGGACATCCTCAGGGAAGACATCCTTTTAGATGTGATCATAGAAACAGGGGTAGAGACTTATATGTGTATACGGGATAAATACTGCCCCTGGATGAGCGACGAGGAGACGGAAAGACTGGGATGGTATGGGAACTATGTGTCTGCCAGCATGGAGAGATCTTTAGTGCTCTATCAGGGGATGAAACCTCTGGTCCCCGGGACTATACCTGAAATTATCCTGAAGGCTTCTCTGGGAATGTGGCATTTTAAAGGGGATGTTCAGGTAATTGAAGAATCCGGCAGAAAAGCCAGTGAAATCGTAGATCAGATTTTGATGGAACATAAGAATATTATTTAAAAAACGTTCCATAGTATGCTTAGGGATCAGAACATTCCCGCTATGAGCAGACTATGGAACGTTTTCAGTTCATATAAAGAAGAATGTTTAAAACTATTCTTCCTCTTCTTTACCGGCCATTTGATCGATCAGATTTTCTATGACCTGTTTTTTTACATATACATCAAAGCTCAGCATACAGATAAAAGCAAATTTGTGAAGAAAATCCTTTTCTTCTTCTGGGACCTCCTGAAAAGAATCGCCGGCCATGGAAAACTTTCTGGTCACATCTTTTGCAAGAGGATCAATCTGTTCCAGTTCCAGCTTCATGATTTCCTCATAGAGAGAAGTAAGATCAATACTCCCCTCTCCCGAAAAATATTTCTGGGTAATGGGTTCCAGAAGTTTTTGAATGTCACTGATAGAAAGGATATTTTTAAAATAATAAATAAATACCAGCATCAGCATATGCTCTTTGGAGTATTTTTTCTTCACCGGAGGAGGAAGGAGATCGTTCTTGGCATAATTGTTGATCATGGTCTTGGTAAGGATCTTATCCTCTTTATACCGCTTGGAGGAGCGGAGATGCTCTTCCATAAAGGTAGTCACCTGATCCATATATAAGTCAATGCCGGGAATCTCTTCCGGCTTAATATAATCAATCCGGGATATACTGGACAGTATGCTGTTTAATATGTCTTTTGTGTCGATTGTCATTTCATCACCTCTGCTCCTTATTATATAGTTTTAAAAACCATTTGTAAATGATTTTCTGATTTTCTCCTTTTATATTGGCATGAACCAAAAATAATGGTATGATAACAGAAAAGAAGATCAAATCCGGGTAAAACCGGAGAGACGATAGAGGCGCAGGTTTCAAGAGTAGGCTTCTGCACAGGGCGGGGACAGCCGCAGGAGCGGAAAGGGGAAACTGCCGAAGGAAGAATGTCCGCCCGGGAGTCCTTCCTGGAATACGGTAGAATATACCGTATTCTGTCACGAAAAGTGGAGCGCTATCCGTTTCTTTCTCTGAACTTTGTCAGGGCAGGGCAAAAGATAAGAAAAAGAATTTTTACAGGCCATGAGCGTATCCATTTGGGAGAGGCTCATGGTTTTCTTTTTACAGGGATCCTGCAGAGGACTGCAGGATAATATCACATAAGAAAGGATATAATTATGAGAAACAGAAAAAGATTATTTGGAACAGGTCTGATCCTGACGCTGATCCTGACCCTTGTATGGTCGGTGACGGTATTGGCCGCTGAGGGGGATCCGGCTCCGGAACCGGCTGTTTATGCCACGATCTGGTCATTGCTGCCTCCGCTGGTAGCCATTGTTCTGGCACTGATCACCAAGGAGGTGTACAGTTCCCTTTTTATCGGCATCCTGGTAGGGGCGCTGTTTTATTCAAATTTTAATTTTGAAGGTACCGTAGTACATTTGGTGGAAGAGGGATTTATCAGTGTTTTGGCAGATCCCTATAATGTGGGGATCCTGATCTTCCTGGTGATCCTGGGAGCTATGGTCTCTATGATGAACAGTGCGGGAGGTTCGGCAGCTTTCGGAAGATGGGCAGGAGTTCATATCAAGACCAGGATCGGAGCCCAGATTGCTACGATCGTCCTGGGGATCCTGATCTTTGTAGATGATTATTTTAACTGCCTTACTGTAGGAAGTGTTATGCGGCCGATCACGGATAAGCACAATGTTTCCAAGGCAAAACTGTCATATCTTATTGACGCTACGGCGGCTCCGGTATGCATTATCGCGCCGGTATCTTCCTGGGCGGCGGCAGTCAGCGGATTTGTAGAGGGGGAAGATGGATTTGCGATTTTTATCCGGGCCATTCCTTACAACTATTATGCTCTGCTGACCATAGTCATGATGTTTGCCGTTGTATTGATGAAAGTGGATTTTGGTCCTATGGCGGTCCATGAAGCCAATGCCATGAAGGGGGATATCTATACTTCCGGAAAACGGCTGGATGAAGCGGCTTCTTCCCTGAAGCCCAACCCCAAAGGCAAGGTGATCGATCTGATCTTCCCGGTGATCGTTCTGGTGATCTGCTGTATTATTGGCATGATCTACACCGGAGGATTCTTCAGCGGCACCAGTTTTGTAGAATCTTTCTCCCAGAGCGATGCTTCCATAGCCCTTTCTATCGGAAGTCTGATCGCCCTGATCATCACGGTGATCTTTTATAGTGTAAGAAGAGTCCTGGTATTCCGTTCCTGTATGGAATGTATCCCGGAAGGCTTTAAGGCCATGGTCCCGGCGATCCTGATCCTTACTTTTGCCTGGACATTAAAGGCTATGACAGACAGTCTGGGTGCTGCGGATTTCGTGCAGATGGCTACAGAATCCGCGGCAGGCAGCCTGATGAATTTTCTGCCGGCTATTGTATTCCTGATCGGATGTTTCCTGGCTTTTGCCACAGGCACCTCCTGGGGAACCTTCGGTATTTTGATCCCTATTGTAGTAAAGGTATTCGAAAACTCAGATCCGGCTTTGATGATCATCTCCATTTCCGCCTGTATGGCAGGAGCTGTCTGCGGAGATCACTGTTCGCCGATTTCCGATACCACCATCATGGCTTCCGCAGGCGCACAATGTGATCATGTAAATCATGTATCGACCCAGCTTCCCTACGCTATGCTGGTAGCTGCCATCAGCTTTGTCACTTATATTGTGGCGGGCTTTGTGAAAGTGCCCTGGATCCCTCTGCCCATTGGAATCCTCCTTTTGCTGGCAGTCCTTTTCCTGATCAAGCAAAGACAGAAATAACTCCGGAGAGAAGAAAACGGTGCTGTCCTGAAGTATACCTAACAGGACAGCGCCGTTTTTTCGGAAGATTTTTCCGGGCTTGCATGTGTTCAGGGGGATATGATATAGTATAAGAACTAATGTTTTGTTCTATGAAAATGAGATGGAGGACTTAAAATATGAGTATCTATGATACATTAAATACCCAGCAGAGGGAAGCTGTATTTCATACAGAAGGACCTGTGCTGATCCTGGCAGGAGCCGGTTCGGGAAAGACCAGGGTGCTGACCCACAGGATCGCCTATCTTATTGAAGAAAAAGGAGTCAATCCCTGGAACATCATGGCCATTACCTTCACCAACAAGGCGGCCGGGGAAATGCGGGAGAGAGTGGATAAACTGGTGGGCTTCGGAGCAGAAAGCATCTGGGTCTCCACTTTCCATTCAAGCTGTGTGCGGATCCTGAGAAGATACATAGACCGTCTGGGCTTTGACAATAACTTTACCATCTATGACACAGACGACCAGAAAACAGTAATGAAAGAAATCTGCAAGCGGCTGGAAATTGACACAAAGATTACCAAGGAGCGGGCCATCCTTTCAGCCATTTCTTCAGCAAAAGATGAGCTGATCGGGCCGGAAGAGTATGAGCTGAATGTGATGGGAGACTTTTCTAAAAAGAAGATCGCTCTGGCTTATAAAGAATACCAGAAGGAGCTGAAGAAAAACAACGCCCTGGACTTTGATGATCTGATCGTTAAGACTGTAGAGCTTTTCCGCTCCTGTCCCGATGTTCTGGACTATTATCAGGAGCGGTTTAAATACATTATGGTGGATGAATATCAGGATACCAATACAGCCCAGTTTAAGTTTGTAAGCCTTCTGGCAGACAAGTATAAAAATCTTTGTGTAGTAGGAGATGACGATCAGTCTATCTATAAATTCCGTGGGGCCAATATCGGCAATATCCTGGGATATGAGAAGGTCTTTCCCCAGGCTCTGGTGATCAAGCTGGAGCAGAATTACCGTTCCACCCAGAACATCCTGAATGCTGCCAATCAGGTAATCCAGAACAACGTGGGCAGAAAGAGCAAGACCCTGTGGACAGAGAATGAAGAGGGGGAAAAGATCCATTTCCGTCAGTTTATGAATGCCTATGAAGAAGCAGAGTATATCTGCGGAGAGATCAGCAAAAAGGTGCGGGCCAATGAGGCAGAGTATAAAGACTTTGCCATTCTTTACAGGACTAACGCCCAGTCCCGTCTTTTCGAGGAAAAATTCCTGATGGCAAATATCCCTTACAAACTGGTGGGAGGAGTAAACTTCTATGCCAGAAAGGAGATCAAGGACTTGCTGGCCTACCTAAAAACTGTAGACAATGCCAGAGACGATCTGGCTGTCCGCAGGATCATTAATGTGCCCAAAAGGGGCATCGGAGCCACCACCCTTGGAAAAGTCCAGGACTATGCTTCAGAGAGAGGCATGAGTTTTTACGACGCTTTAAGGGAGCCGGAATGTATGGACCGGGTGGGAAGAGCCGCCTCCAAGATCCAGCCTTTCGTTACTTTTATCCAGACATTGCGGAGCAAAGCGGAATACCTTTCACCTTCCGCCCTTCTGGAGGATATTATAGAAGATACAGGGTATGTAGAAGAATTAAAGGCAGAAGGCACTGAAGAGGCTGAGGCCCGGATCGAGAACATCAACGAGTTGATCACCAAGATCGTGTCCTACGAAGAGGAAAATGAAGAGCCCACTCTTTCCGGATTCCTGGAAGAGGTAGCCCTGATCGCAGATATCGATACTGTGGAGGGAGACAACAATCAGGTGCTGCTGATGACTCTTCACAGCGCAAAGGGACTGGAGTTCCCCTATGTATTCCTGGCAGGAATGGAAGACGGGATTTTCCCCAGCTATATGACCATAACCGCAGACGATCCCAGCGAGCTGGAGGAGGAAAGGCGCCTCTGCTATGTAGGGATCACAAGAGCTATGAAAGAACTGACTCTCACCTGCGCCCAGCAGAGGATGATCCGGGGAGAGACCCAGTACAACAAAGTGTCCCGCTTTATCCGGGAAATCCCCCGGGAGCTGGTGGATCTGGGCAGAGAAGTCCAGGAAAAGAAACCGATAGATATCCCTCTTCCTACCTCCATGCGTCAGCTGAAACAGGCCTTTAAGCAGCCGGCCTTTATCCCGAAAAAATTCGAGGTAAAACATGCCCAGGGCCTGGACTACGGAGTTGGAGACACTGTAAAACATATCAAATTCGGGACCGGAGTGGTCACGGACATTGCAGAAGGAGGCCGGGATTATGAGGTAACGGTAAACTTTGACAAAGTGGGGGTCAAAAAGATGTTCGCATCTTTTGCAAAATTAAAGAAAGTTTAAACCGTAATCAGAGAATTGAAAAAATTCTTCCCGGAAAAAGTTAAGAAAGGATAGTAAAATCCTTTTTAGAGTGGTATAATATCTAAAAGACAGAAGCTGTAGGCAGATACAGCATGGCAATATATTTGCAGCAGGGCTGTAAAAAGAGAGGATGGTGCAGGCTATATGAATCGTATTGAGGATTTAATGACAGCATTACAGAAAAGAGAAGAGGAAAGAAATAAGAATACAGTATTATGGATCCTGGCAATTATCGGTGCAGTAGCAGCGGTTGCAGGTATTGCATATGCAGTTTATCGTTTCTTTACCCCGGATTATCTGGAAGACTTTGAGGAAGACTTCGACGAGGATTTCGACGACTACTTCGAAGACGAAGATGAGGATGACGATAAAGAAGAAAAGTAAGAAAGGCATAAGGAGCTTCGGGAGACCGGAGCTTCTTTTTCTGTAGAGAGAGCTGTGTGGGGATATAAAGTTTAGAAAGGAAAAGAGGATTTGAAGAAAGGTGAAATTTATCAGGGGATCATTGAAAAAGTAGATTTTCCGAATAAGGGGAGAGTCTGTCTGGAAGAGGGAAAGGTAACAGTAAAGAACGGCATTCCCGGCCAGAAGGTCTGCTTTGTGATCAACAAGAAAAAAGGAAGAAGACTGGAGGGAAGACTGCTGGAAGTCCTGGAAAAATCTCCTCTGGAGACCAGAGAACCGGTGTGCAGTATCTTTCCCGCCTGCGGCGGCTGTATGTACCAGACCATGCCCTATGAAGAACAGCTGAAAATGAAGGCAGAACAGGTAAAGGAACTGCTGGATGAAGCCATAGTAAGAGGAGGCCAGACCGACGAGGAGGGCAGGCCGGATTATTTCTTCCAGGGGATCAAAGGCAGCCCCCAGGAGTTTGCCTACCGGAATAAAATGGAATTTTCTTTTGGAGATGAATATAAAGACGGCCCTCTTTCTCTGGGTCTTCACAAAAAAGGAAGCACCTATGATGTGCTGAACGCCCTGGACTGCAAGCTGGTCCATGAAGACATGACAAAAATCCTGGGCTGTGTCCTGGAATACTGCCGGGAACAGGGCTTTACTTACTATCATAAAATGCAGCATACCGGATTCTTACGCCACCTTCTCCTCCGTCGGGGAAACACTACCGGAGAGATCCTGGTAAATCTGGTCACTACCAGCCAGGAAAATCCGGATCTTTCAGAACTGATAAAAAGGCTGTTGAACCTTTCCCTGGAAGGAAAGATCGTGGGGATCCTTCATATTATCAACGACGGACTTTCCGACATGGTGCGAAGCGATGAGACCAGGCTTTTGTACGGAAAGGATTACTTCTATGAAGAAATCCTGGGCCTGAAGTTCAAGATCACACCTTTCTCATTCTTCCAGCCCAATTCTTTTGCCGCTCAGGTCCTTTACAATACAGCAAGAGAATATATCGGAGACACCAGGGATATGACCGTCTTTGATCTGTACAGCGGAACCGGCACCATCTCCCAGATCCTGGCAGAAGTGGCAAAAGAAGTCATTGGCGTGGAGATCGTGGAGGAAGCAGTAGAAGCTGCCAAAGAAAACGCCGCCCTTAACGGGATCACAAACTGCAGGTTTATTGCCGGAGATGTGCTGAAAGTCCTGGATCAGGTGGAGGAGAAACCGGATTTCATCGTCCTGGATCCTCCAAGAGACGGAATACACCCCAAGGCCCTGCCAAAGATCATCCAGTATGGAGTGGATAAACTGGTGTATATCTCCTGCAAGCCAACCAGCCTGGCAAGAGATCTGGAGATGTTTCTGGCAAATGGGTACAGGGTAGAAAAGGCTTGCTGCGTGGATCAGTTTTGTCAGACGGTGCATGTTGAAACAGTCGCTCTGCTCACGCTAGATGTTGTATAAAAGCGTTGAAAAATGGTGTAAATACCACAAGATATAGTTGCTTGCAGAGGCATATCTTTTGGCAATAGTAAGGGCAAAATGCCCGTAAATAAGGGGAAATAGCGAAAATGGGGTGCGGATAAGCATCCCATTTTCGCTGTTCTAAAGGTAGATATTTTAGCAGGAAAAAAGATATGCTTAGAGATGTTCGGAATAGATATTTTGTAAATGTGGTGTGTTTCTTTATTTTATGGAATGTATATCAGTTTCCGCAGAGTGAAGAGGGGTAAGAAACAATGGCAGTATAACGGACTTATGCGAAAAATTTTTCTTTTGCCAGAAAGTATGGAATAATTTGACGAAAAGATCTTGGACTTTCATTCCGTGTAATATGCTTTGATAAAGTAAGTATTTTTGAACAAATGTTAATACATAGAATGTGAGTATTTGTTGAAATTTAATTCATTAAGTGGCGGCGGTTAGAAGAATAATTAGAAAGAAAAATTTTATATGTAAAGAGGTGTCTTATTCACCGGTGGAACGACCACAAGATATTGTGGTTGTGTAAATGAAGCCGCGAAAGTGGCGTAAACACGGGATTTCTGCGAATTTGGGATTAAAAACCCGCATAAAATCTACATTTACGGGGTGAAGTTTTGAAGAAAAGTGTTTTCAAGATATGTGTTTTTCTAAAAACATGTACCCCCTATATGTAGATTTCGACTCAGCGGTGAACAGAACCATTCAGCGAAAGTCCTATATTTTGGCGAAACGTCTTAACCATTTGGCGAATATAAAATATAGCAAAAGGAGAAATATGAGAGACAAAAAGAAACGTAATTTGAAAGTATATGGACAGTCTGGATACAAATATAAAGAGACGCCTACAATTATTCTTAAAGGACAATGGCTTAAGGAAGCAGGATTTGAAATTGGAAAGCGTGTTACTCTGGAATGCGATAATGGAACTATAGTGATTAAAACTGATGATAATTTATAAAACGGAACCTTCATACCTATCAGCTAATAACGAAGATTAATTGAAAGCACGAATTATAAAGCCTCTCCCAGTTATTCTATTGTGGAGGGGCTTTGAGTACATGTCGGGATATGTAATTATTTGTCGATGAGATTTTGTTGCATAGAAAAGGAATAAATGCTATGCTTGCCTTTGAAGGGGAAAAGGGGTGATCGGTATAAAAAATAGATTATAGAAACAGATATCGCATCATATAAGAACTGCTAAGTTCTAATTTTTTTACCCGAATACTAAAGTGTAGTGGAGTATATTAGTCAAGTGATATGGCTCTAATAAATCTTCTAATTTACCAGTACAATGACTATATATAGGTTAGAAGAGAGGTGTATTTTACTTGCGTGTAGAAGAGTATGTTGCCACACGGGTAAAAGAGTTATGTGTTAAGCATAAAGTGACAAAGTATCGGCTTTCCCAACTAACCGGGATGTCACAAACGGCACTGGGCAATATTGTGAATATGAAAAGTATGCCGACCGTGCCTACTCTGGAAAGAATTTGTGATGCATTTGGTATCACGCTGGCGCAATTCTTTGCAGGAGAGGGCAAGCGACCGGATTTAACACAAGAACAAAAAGAAATCATTGAGACATGGGATATGTTAGGGGCAGAAGAGAGAAGAATTCTGTTACAGTTTGTTCGTGGTCTTAAGAAGGAATGAGGAAGCAGTTCTATTTACCGATGATAGACTGTTTCCTTTTTTTCTGCTGACGACACTTTTAGCGCCAGAAAAGTAATTTTAACTACGGAATGGAGTAAAGTGATGGATAAGCAAAGTTCAGAATTCAAAACCTTAATTTACGATTTGGCTAATGGCTCTCTTGATTTGGAGCATTTCCCGGTGGAAGAGAGCAAATATGTAGAAAATGAATATGAAGAAGGCAAACCATGTTATGAACTATATGCTGGGATGCATGATGCTTACGAAAGAATTTGTCATCGGCTAGGTAAACCGGATACGGAGGATCGTGATATAGAAATTATTATTGATAATTTGTTAACTATTGGAAAGAATCTGAGCATGAAGATGTACGATTACGGCTGGTTTTTTGCTGAACAACAAAGAAAAAACAATTGACATTTTGTAAAACACGATCTATAATAGTCCCCGTAAAATATTTGTGGACTTTTCCGGATTCCGGTCATCTTTTTGCCACACAGTTATTTTTATGATAGCTGTGTGGCTTTTTTATTGTTCGATATCAGGAAAAGCATTGAAAATGGAGGTTATATTAATGGAAAATGAAACCTTAACACTTATTAAGACTCGCCGTAGCATTCGGTCATACAAAGAGGATCTTGTGCCTGCGGAAATGCTGGATGCTATCTTAGAGGCAGGAACTTATGCGCCCACTGGTGGCGGACATCAGTCTCCCACTATTATCGCAATTACAGATCCAAAATACAGAAAACGAATTGCTGAATTAAATGCACAAGTGATGGGTGCTAATACAGACCCGTATTATGGAGCGCCGGTTGTTGTATTGGTTTTATCGGACGGCGCATCAAGCACATTTGTAGAGGATGGAAGTTGCGTATTAGAAAATATGATGCTGGAGGCTCATGCTCTGGGGCTGGGAACTGTATGGGTTCACAGAGAGCGGGAAATATTTGACAGCGAAGACGGTAAGGCTTTGTTGAGAGAGTGGAATCTTCCAGAAACTTTACGTGGCGTAGGTGCTATAGCGATAGGGTATCCGGCAGAGAAGCTGGATAAACCTGCTGCCCGCAAAGAGAATTATATTATTCGTATTTGATACGTTGCAAAATATAAAATTGGTACGGTTTTAACGCTATGCCTGCCATCGACTTTTAATTATGTGAAGGGAGATATATCTGAAATGCCAAAAGAAAAATGCGATAAAATGCAACGTATTCTGATTGAAGATGCCGATTGGATTCTCTCAATGGATCAAAACAAAACTAGATATCATCATGCGGATCTTGTTTGTGAGGGAAATATAATCCGGGAAATCGGAAAAAACTTGAAATCAAAATATAAATCTCAAGGACTCACATTCAGCTATATCCTCAATGCAAGAGGGAAAATACTGCTTCCGGGATTTGTAAATGCACATATGCATACATGGCAATCGCTTATTCGTAATTTTAAAGCAACACAGGGCCTAAGACTTGAACCGTGGCTTACAGCAATGTATGAAATTTATAAAGATTTGCAAATTGAAGTGGCTCAGGCAGGCGCTTACGTTAGTTTGGGAGAATGTTTAAAAACGGGATGTACGACATCTAATGATTTGTGGTATCCGCATCCAACAGGGGTAAAAGGGCTGGTTGAAGCAGAAATACTAGTGGCACGTGAACTTGGAATCCGCTTTCATCCAATTCGTTCCTATCATTCTCTTCCAAGTGCCATTGTTCCGGAAGAAATGGTTGAAACCCAAGAACAAATTCTGGAAGATACAGAAAAGCTTGTTAAAAGATACCATGATCCGGATGATCTTTCCATGTGCTGGGTTGGAATAGGGCCGAGTATTGCACAATATGACGCAGAAGAAGTGTTACGTTCAACGATTGAATTTGCAGAAAAATATAATGTAATGGTACACGGGCATCTTGCGGAGAGTAAGAGTGAGTATGACTTTACGATGGAACAATTCGGGTGTTCTCCGGTGGAATGGTTCCGGAGGAATAATCTGCTTGGAGATCGGTTTTATTATGCCCATTGTATTCATTTGGATGAACAGGATATAAAAGTATTAGCAGAGACTGGAACCGGCGTTGTAAGCTGTCCCGTTTCAAATATGTATCTTAGTTCCGGCTCCTGTCAAGTTCGTAATTTGATGGACGCCGGTGTTGAGCGCATTGGTCTTGGGGTTGATGGAGCTGCCAGTAGCAATTCATCTAATATGATGGAGGAAATGCGGGTCGCTTATTTATTGAATCGATTAACCCATGAAGAAAATGCTTGCACATCTGAAGATATTTTATACATGGCAACAGCTGGTGGAGCCAAAGCGTTGGGAAGGAATGATATAGGTACCTTATCGCCGGGTAAAGCAGCAGATTTGACTCTGCTTGACTGGAGTTCACTTTCTTATGCAGGCGGCCGAAATGATCCTGCTGACTGTATTGTACTTAGTGGTGATGCCCGTATGGTGGATACTGTTATTGTTAACGGAGAGGTTGTTGTTAGAAAGGGGCATTTGTTACGCATTAACGAAGAACAGAAAAGTGCATATGCTGATGAGATTAGCCATGAATTACTTCAGAGAGCTTCTAAGCACTTCCCCGCCCTTCAAAAAGAAATCATTTCGTCTGTACAGGAATCTGAAGGAGGGGCTTTATGAGAGAAAAAAACTGGCTTACTAAAATTATAGTAATTCTTGTCGGCTCAATTGTTTCTGCTTATGGAATTACGCTTGCTATGTATGCCGGATTCGGCAGTGCAACTTTGGCCGTATTATGGCAGGGAGTTTCCAAAGTTACTGGGATGAGTATTGGAACGACTTCTTTTGTGATAGCAATAGTCATGATTGTATTTGTGTGGTTTTATGACCGTTCACAGATCCATATTGGAACTGTTCTATATCAGGTGGTATATAGTGGGTTTGTAGAGATATTCAGCAGGATACAAAGATACAGTGATGCTATCTGGATAAATTTCCTGCTGATGTGCATCGGCGTTATTCTCTTTGCGGTAGGAACTGGCATTTATGCATCAGCAAATCTTGGACGTGGTTCTTATGAGGCAGTGACATTTTCTCTGGCAGGAAAAAATGGATGGCCTGTCAAAATTGTCCGTATGATATTGGATGTGGCGATGGTTGTTATCGGTGTCTTGCTGGGCGGCAGCTTCGGAATTTGTACGATTATTACAGTTTTGATATCAGGCCCGATTATCCAAGCTACTGTACAGCGAATGAATAAATTTGTTTTTGGAGGGAAGTAAACCATGTATGATATAAAAATCAAAAATGCCCGAATCAGAGGACGGAAAGATGGATTGTTTGATATCGGGATTCGAGGCAAGAGCATTGGTGCAATCGATAATAATCTACCTGAGTCAGGAACACAGGAAATTGATGCCGAAGGACGACTTGTAACAGAATCTTTTGTTAATGGACATCTTCATCTTTGCAAGGTGTACACTTTGGAGAAAGCCGGACAGAGAGCGTTAGAAGAATATCAGCAGAATGGTATGAGCAATGCGCTGGATTCTATCAAAAGCGCTTCGGATTTCAAAACACAATATGATAGACGCTGGATTATTGAAAATGTCCGCCAAGCTTGCGAGCTTGCCGTAAAACACGGCGTGACTCATATCAGAGCGTTTGCGGATGTAGATAGCAAAGGGAGACTGGAAGGTATCGCAGCAGTGCTGCAGGCAAAGAAAGAATATTCTGACAAGATAGACCTGCAGGTCGTGGCCTTCCCGCAGGACGGATTAATCCGTGAGCCAGAGGCACCTGCACTCATGGAGGAAGCGATAAAAATGGGCGCTGACGTATGTGGTGGCATTCCGTGGATTGAATATACCGAAGAGGAGGAACAGGCGCATATTGATTATATCAGTCAACTGGCTGTCAAATATAATAAAGATATTTCCATGCTTTTGGATGATGTGAATGACTCTGAAGAACGAACATTGGAAATGCTCTGTAAAAAGGTAATTGAAATAGGCTGGCAAGGGCGTGTAACTGCTCAGCACTGTCGTGCTATGGAGTTGTATCCTGAAAATTATTTTTGCAAGTTGACCGCATTAGCAAAACAAGCAGGTATTGGTTTTGTTACAGATCCACATACAGGGCCGTTACATTTGCGGGTAAAAGATTTGCTTCGTGCAGGGCTTCACGTTGGTCTGGGGCAGGATGATATTGCAGATGCGTACTATCCTTATGGCGAATGTAATATGTTGCAAGTTGCCTTTTTGGCAAGTCACCTGTTGTGGATGACCAGTTTTCAGGATATGGAACTGCTTTATGATATGATTACAACCTCGGCAGCACAAGTTCTCGGATTGAATAATCATGTCTTGCGTGTAGGAGGAGACGCTGATCTTGCGATTTTGCAGGATAAAGATGTTTATCATGCTATCTGGCATCATCTGCCGCCTGTTTGTGTTATCAAGGACGGAAAAATAATTACCTCATTATAATATATTAACAACATCATTATTGTGCGAGCAACAACGTAGACGTGCCATTATAACAAAATACCGCTTGCGCTTCTCTGAGTAAATCAGTCAGAAGAGCAGGCGGTTTAATTTTGAATAAATAGGAAATTATCTGCATTAAAACTTCTAATAAAATCGGGGAGTATCGAATTTATGGCTGCCATAATCCCGCATCAATTAAGGCATCCCAATTAGCAGCTAAAACTTTTACAGTGCGGTTAAATTCAACCCTGCGTTCTTTCCGGTATAAAAGCCCTTTTTCCAACATTTCTTGTAATGCTATGGCAACCTCATCTTCTGGCATCTCATTCCTTCTGGCTACTGCAGCCACAGTACTTTTAAACGAGGGAATGATATTTTCATGGTCAAAAACATATGCTAAATTGTCTACGATCATTTGATACCGGCTATGAATGACTTCTTCTGGAGCAGGGATCTCACATACTTCTGTAGCAACATCTTTTAGACGGTTACTGGTGGCGTTTGTTACCCCATAGATAATAACTTTTTTCCCTAATTTCTGTATTAGGTATTTTACAACCGACTGGAAGTGCCCGTCTCCAGTGAATATAATGTATGTTCCGACTTCGTGATCTTCGGCAGACACCTGATAAATATGATCCAAGGCCCGTACCGGGGACAGCACCACGGATACGGTTTATACGGGATGGTATACGGCAGTGTATCTGCCGGAGGTGACGGATCCGGATACCTCCGGGACACAGCAGTCCGGCCAGCAGGGAACGGACGATGAGACAGGAGGGGAGACTTTATGAGCATGAAACGGAATATCGTGATTGACGGGCAGGAGGTTTCTTTTAAGGCATCTGCCGCTATTCCCCGGATCTACCGGATGCGGTTCCACCGGGATATTTATAAAGACCTGCGGGATCTGGAAAAAGGGATCAATAAGAACGACCCAGAGAATTCTAACATGGATCTGTTTTCCCTGGAAATGTTTGAGAACATTGCCTATGTGATGGCGAAACACGCAGATCCGTCCATCCCGGATACGCCGGAGGAATGGCTGGACGGGTTCAATACCTTTTCCATTTACCAGGTGCTGCCCCAGATCATTGAACTGTGGGGGCTGAACACCCAGACGGATGTGCAGGCTAAAAAAAACTTCGGCCGACTGACCGGGAAATGACAACGCCCCTGTTCCTCCTGCGGTGCGT
>DWUX01000220.1 GCA_019120545.1 Candidatus Blautia stercoripullorum
AGCAAAGGATGAGGAATATCTTTGCTTTATAGAAGTAAAATTCAGGAGCAGTGAAAAAAATGGAAGTCCAGAGTGCGCAGTAAACAGCAAAAAGCAAAAAAGGCTGTCTGATGCAGCTTTATATTATTTAATGCAGAAAGGATATCCGGATACGGTTCCCTGCAGATTTGATGTAGTAGGAGCCACTCCGGAAAGGATCATGCTTATTAAAAATGCGTTTTCATTTAAAGGATGAGATTATGAATATTAAATGGGACAAAAATACGGCGGAGCCGATGAAGGTAAAGGAGAAACACGGAACAATCTATCTGCAGTATCCGGCTTTTGAAAAATTCCCACAGATCATCCATGGATTTTCCACAAGGCTTGGCGGAGTGAGCGAGGGAATCTATGCCTCGATGAATTTAAGCTTCCAAAGAGGAGATAAAGAGGATGCTGTGCTGGAAAATTACAGGCGGATCGCAGATGCTATAGGATTTGATCTAAAAAAAACAGTCTGTTCACAGCAGACACATACCACAAATATACGGTTGGTAAAAGAAGAAGATGGAGGAAAGGGAATCCTGACTCCTCAGGATTATCATGATATTGACGGATTGATCTCGAATGTTCCCGGAATGACTTTAGCGACGTCTTTCGCTGACTGCGTTCCTCTTTTCTTTGTGGATCCTGTTCATCAGGCCATAGGGCTGGCGCATTCCGGCTGGAGGGGAACAGCGGAGAAAATGGCGGTTCATATGGTCAGGGCTATGGGAAAAGAGTTTGGTTCCCGGCCTCAGGATCTGTATGCGGCAATTGGTCCTTCTATCTGCCAGGAGTGCTATGAGGTCAGTGAAGATGTGGCGGAAGTTTTCCAAGAGAAATTCTCTCAGTATAAAAAGGACAGAACACTTCTTTATCCTGGAAGGGAGAAGAAATATCAGCTGAATTTGTGGAGAGCAAATGAGCTTCTTTTTAAAGAAAGCGGTATTCCTGAAGAACATATAAGCTTTCCCGGAGTCTGTACATGCTGTAATCCGGAATTTTTATTTTCCCACAGGGCCAGTCACGGAAAAAGAGGAAATATGTCAGCTTTTTTAGGACTTTGCCTTTAATAGAATAGTTGCATAAAGTTTAAATTTTTTCTCAGACGGTATTACATAAATATTACAAAAAAATGAAAAAAGTACTGTTCATTTACGGGAAACTATGCTATAATCAAACTCGTGAGTGAAAAGGAGTTTTTAATTATGAAGAAAAAAACAAGTACAAGCCTGCTTATGGGTCTTTTAGCGGCCAGTTTGGCTGCTGTCCCCTGCTACGCTTCTTCTACCCAGCAGAAGATTACGGATACGAAGAATGCACGGCAGGAAAGCCAACAGAAGTTAAACGATACCCAAAGTAAAATCGACAGCTTGGAATCCAAGAAAAACGATCTGGAAGGGTACTTGCAGAAATTAAACGGACAGCTGGGAGATCTGGAGGAGAATCTTCAGGAGATTCAGACGAAGTCAGAAGAGACTCAGAAGAATCTGCAGAAACTAAAGACAGAGCTTGAAGCTGCCAAGGAAAAAGAAGCACAGCAGTATGAAGATATGAAGCTTCGAATTCAGTATATGTATGAAAATTCAGAAAGTTCTTACATGATCATGCTTCTGGAATCGAATTCTATTTCTGATTTCCTCAGTCAGGCAGAGAATATGTCACAGATCACATCATATGACAGAAATATGCTTGATGAGTATAAAGCCACGACAAAAGAAATAGAGAAAAAAGAAGCTGACATCGAGGAAGAACAGCAGGAACTGGAAGAATTAGAACAGGAAAGCCTGGAAAAACAGGATGAAATTTATGAAGCGGTAAAAAGTACAAATGTGCAGATCCGGGAATACAGCGATCAAATTTCTAAAGAAAAGGGAACAGCTAAAAATCTTGTGAATCAGATCGAAAGCCAGGAAGATGCGATCAATACCTTGCTTAAACAGCAAAAAGACGAAGAAGCAGCTCAGATACTTGCCCAGCGTCAGCAGGCAGAGAAAGAAGCTGAAAGTTCTTCTCAGCAGAGCGGAACAGCGCCATCTCAGGGAAATGCGGCAAGCAGCAGCCAGTCGTCTTCCCAGACCAGCACGTCTCAGACTCAGCAGCCAGAACAGAACAGCGGAAATACTTATCTGGGAAGATTTCGTCTGACAGGATATTGCCCCTGCGCTCAGTGCTGCGGAAAATCTGACGGGATTACTGCCAGCGGTACAAAGGCTACTGCGGGACGTACAGTTGCTATGGGCGGCGTTCCTTTAGGAACAAAACTGCTGATCAATGGCGTAGTATATACGGTAGAAGACAGAGGAACTTCCTATTCACATGTGGATATCTTCTTTAATACCCATGGCGAAGCCCTTCAGTTTGGCAGTACATATGCAGATGTATATCTGGTCAATTAAAAAATAGATACATAATAAAAAACAGAAGGTCGAAAAACCTTCTGTTTTTTGTCAGCACCTGTTGAGAAGCCGGTTGATTTTTTCTGTTGTGCTCCTTACCTTTTCTACGGAAAGATCATGATTCAGAATATCCATAATGCTGGCCAGATATTTGCTCATATCGGCTTCCAGATAATATGGCTTTGTTAAAAGTTCAGGATTTCTGTAGCTTAAATTGGTAGTGATGACACGATAGATGTATTCTTTTTCATAATACTCATCAAATTTTTCCAGGCCATCTGTAAAAAGTCCGAAAGTAGTGCATACGATTACCCGTCTGGCTTTTCGGTCTTTCAGTTTTTTGGCTACATCCAGCATGCTTTCTCCGGATGAGATCATATCATCAATGACCACCACATCTTTACCTTCCACAGAATCTCCTAAAAATTCATGGGCTACAATAGGATTTTTTCCATCTTTGATCGTAGAATAATCCCGGCGCTTATAAAACATTCCCATATCCACACCCAGGATATTGGAAAAATACACAGCCCTTCCCATAGCTCCTTCATCAGGACTTATGATCATTAAATGCTCGTTGTCAATCTTAAAATCCTCGATAGAGGCGACCATAGTCTTTAAAAACTGATAAGTTGGCATAAAATTATCGAATCCGGATAAAGGAATGGCATTCTGCATCCGCGGATCATGGGCATCGAAAGTTATAATGTTGGAAACACCCATTTGTACAAGTTCCTGAAGAGCCAGCGCGCAGTCAAGAGATTCACGCTTGGTTCTTCTATGCTGGCGGCTTTCGTAAAGAAACGGCATAATGACGTTGATCCGGTGTGCCTTTCCTACAGAAGTTGCAATGATTCTTTTTAAATCCTGATAATGATCATCCGGGGACATGTGATTGATATGGCCGCAGATTTTATAAGTCAGGCTATGATTGCACACATCTACCATTACAAACATATCGGTGCCTCGGATGGATTCTCCGATCACTCCCTTTGCTTCTCCGGAGCCGAAACGGGGACATTCGCAATCAATTAAAAAGCTGTCTTCTGTATAACCGCGGAAATTAACCCCGGATGGATTATGAGATTTTAACTCTTTCCGGAATTGTACCAGATGAGAATCTACCTGAGACGCCAACTGGGCGCAGCTTTCCAGAGCAGCGATTTTGATAGGAGCCACCGGAATAGATTTTTCCAGCAAACTGATATTAACCATAAGGACCTCCAAACAAATTTTTTACATAAACACACATAAAGTTATAACATTCGACATAGCGCACCGTCAAGGAAAAATTATTGATTTTTTACAGCATTGTTGGTATACTAGCCGCAGGGCGGCCAGTATTCTGGAAGCCGCCGGATAAATAAAAATACTCGCCTGGCTTCTTTTTTTACTAAAATGCAGAGAACAGACAGGCGGTTTTTTGATGAGCGGACATGCCCGTTTTTGCAGAAAAGAGAGGTAAATATGATAAAATCCAGACATATTATCAGAGAAGTGGAAGAGGGAAGTATTGCCCGGGAACTGGAATTGGAGCCGGGAGATGAGCTGCTTTCTATCAATGGAAAATCTATTGAAGATGTTTTTGACTATCATTATCTGGTAAATGATGAATATATTGTCCTGTTGGTGAAAAAAGCAAACGGCGAAGAATGGGAACTGGAAGTAGAAAAAGAGTATGAGGAAGATCTGGGGATCGTTTTTGAAAACAGCCTTATGGATGAATATCGGTCCTGCAGCAATCACTGTATTTTCTGTTTTATTGATCAGATGCCTCCGGGAATGAGGGAGACTCTGTATTTCAAAGATGATGACTCACGGCTTTCTTTTCTCCAGGGAAATTATGTGACTCTTACGAATATGAAGGATCATGATATTGACAGGATCATAGAATATCATCTGGCTCCTATTAATATTTCATTTCATACTACGAATCCGGAATTGCGGTGCAGAATGCTCCGTAACCGCTTTGGAGGAGATATTTTTCCAAAAGTAGACAGATTATTTCGCGCAGGGATTGAGATGAATGGACAGATCGTTCTATGTAAGGGAATCAATGATGGAGAAGAACTTGAAAGGAGCCTGAAAGATCTTTCGGCTTATCTTCCCCATTTGAAAAGCGTTTCTGTGGTTCCCGTCGGTCTGAGCAGATTTCGGGAAGGGCTTTATCCTCTGGAAAGTTTTAACAAAAAAGATGCATGTATGGTGATCGATCAGATTGAGAGATGGCAGAAAAAGCTGTTCGATAAGTACGGGCTTCATTTTGCCCATGCCAGTGATGAATGGTATCTTCTGGCGGAAAGAGAGCTGCCTGAAGAAAGCCGGTACGACGGTTATCTGCAGCTGGAAAATGGAGTCGGCATGCTGAGACTTTTAGAGGAACAGGTAGAAGAGAGCCTGAGTACACAACAGGGTGATGATAGAAAAGCAAAGCTGGCTTTTGCCACCGGCAGACTGGCATATCCGTTTATCAGCCGCTATATGAAAGAAATCAGTGAGAAATTTCCAAATATTCAGATACAGGGATATGAGATACGAAATGATTTTTTTGGAGAGAAAATTACTGTTTCCGGACTTCTTACAGGGCAGGATATTGTAAAGCAGCTTAAGGGAAAAGAGCTGGGAGAATATCTTCTGCTCCCCTGTAATCTGCTTCGAAGCGGGGAAAATGTATTTTTGGATGATATGACAGTGGAAGAGGTAGAGAATGAATTAAAGGTGCCTGTGAAGATTGTAGGGGAAGAAGGAGCTGATCTGGTAGAAGCCGTTCTGAACCGGGAAGCAGGCGGAGAACATAAAAGGAGACAAATGTATGAGCAAACCGATCGTAGCTATAGTGGGACGGCCGAATGTGGGGAAGTCTACACTTTTTAATGCTTTGGCAGGAGAGAAAATTTCTATAGTAAAGGACACTCCGGGAGTTACCCGGGACAGGATCTACGCAGACGTTACATGGCTGGATAAAACATTTACTTTAATCGATACTGGAGGAATCGAACCAGAGAGCAAGGATATCATCCTTTCACAGATGCGTGAGCAGGCCCAGATCGCCATTGACACTGCAGATGTGATCATTTTTATGACAGATGTCCGCCAGGGACTGGTAGACGCTGACGGTAAGGTTGCGGATATGCTCCGCAGAAGCAGAAAACCGGTGGTCCTTGTAGTAAATAAAGTGGATAGCTTTCAGAAATTTATGATGGATACCTATGAATTCTACAATCTGGGAATCGGAGAGCCGGTGCCTATCTCGGCGGCGTCTATGCTGGGACTTGGGGATATGCTGGAAAAGGTGACAGAGCACTTCCAGGATATATCTGAAGAAGAAATGGAAAACGAGATCCCCAGAATTGCAGTAGTAGGAAAACCCAATGTAGGAAAATCCTCTTTGATCAATAAGGTTCTGGGCGAAGACAGGGTGATCGTCTCTGATATAGCCGGAACTACCAGAGATGCGATAGATACTAAGGTATCTTACCAGAACAGAGAATATATTTTTATTGATACTGCCGGACTCAGGAGAAAAAGCAGGATAAAAGAAGAATTGGAGCGATATAGTATTATTCGTACCGTAACTGCTGTGGAACGCGCTGATGTGGTGGTTATGATGATCGATGCAGAGGAAGGCGTTACAGAACAGGATGCCAAGATTGCAGGGATCGCTCATGACAGAGGAAAAGGAATTGTCATTGCAGTAAACAAATGGGATGCGGTGGAAAAGGATGATAAGACTATTTATAAATTTACTAATAAGGTAAGAGAGGTCCTGTCATTTATGCCATATGCGGAGATTATGTTTATTTCGGCAAAAACGGGGCAGAGAATTCCAAAACTTTTTGAAACCATTGATATGGTACTGGAAAATCAAACGCTTCGTATTCAGACAGGAGTCCTCAATGAGATTATTACGGAAGCAGTAGCCATGCAGCAGCCCCCTTCTGACAAAGGAAAGAGGCTGAAGATTTTTTACGCGACCCAGGTTTCGGTTAAGCCTCCTACTTTTGTTATTTTTGTGAACAGCAAAGAGCTGATGCACTTTTCCTATACAAGATATCTGGAAAATAAAGTGCGAGAAGCTTTTGGATTTAAAGGGACATCTCTGAAATTTATTATAAGAGAGAGAAAAGAGGGGGAATAAAAATGTTGGAACGTATCGTATGTCTGGCTGTAGGCTATGTGCTGGGTCTGTTTCAGACGTCCTATATCTATGGAAGAAAAAAGGGAATCGATATCAGAGAACATGGAAGCGGGAATGCGGGAACTACAAATGCTTTTCGTACCATGGGGAAGAAAGCAGGAGCGTTGACTTTACTGGGAGATATTTTAAAATGTGTGTTGGCAATGCTGATCGCAAGACTTTTATTCGGCAATGGATTCGGAGATGATATCCGTCTTTTGGAACTTTACGCAGGTGCAGGATGTATTCTGGGACATAATTTTCCTTTTTATCTGAAGTTTAAAGGCGGTAAAGGAATTGCAGCGTCAGTGGGCCTTCTCCTGGCCTTTGACTGGAGAATTTTCCTGATCTGTGCAGTTGTTTTTTTTGCACTGTTTTTTGCCACTCATTATGTTTCTCTGTGCTCTCTGGCCGGATACCTCTGCTTTGTGATCCTTCTTGTGATTTTCGGCCAGACAGGAATGTACCCATGCAGTCAGCCGGTGCTTTATGAGATGTATGTGGTGGCTGTTCTGCTGATGGCCCTTGCTTATTGGAGACACAGGCAAAATATCAGCCGCCTTATCCATGGAAATGAAAATAAGATTTTTCTCAGTAAAAAGAGGTAACAGAAATGGCAAATATCGGAATTATCGGTGCGGGAAGCTGGGGAACAGCTTTAGGAATCCTTCTTGTGAATAATGGACATAAAACTACGCTTTGGTCTCACAGGCAGGAGCAGGCGGAAGAATTGGACAGAACAAGAGAGCACCGGGAAAAACTTCCCGGGGTCCGGCTTCCGGAGGCTCTGGAGATCACTAATGATCTGGAAAAGACTTTGGTTGGAAAGGATATTCTGATCATGGCGGTCCCTTCTGTGGCGGTGCGGCAGACAGCCAAAAAGATCAAGCCTTTTATACGATACGGACAGCTTATTGTAAATGTGGCCAAGGGAATTGAAGAAGGAACTTTGATGACCCTTACGGAAATCATAGAAGAAGAAATACCGGAAGCAGTACCTTGTGTTCTTTCGGGACCGAGCCATGCGGAAGAAGTCAGCCGTGGACTGCCTACTACCTGTGTGGCAGGCGCAAAAGACAGAAAGACTGCAGAGTATATTCAGAATATATTTATGAGTCCTGTATTCCGGGTTTACATCAGTCCGGATGTCTTAGGAATAGAATTAGGCGGTGCTTTGAAAAATGTGATCGCTCTTGCGGCAGGAGCAGCAGACGGTCTGGGATATGGAGATAATACAAAAGCTGCTCTTATTACCAGAGGAATTTCCGAGATCACCAGACTGGGAATTGCTATGGGCGCCAAAGTGGAAACTTTTTACGGCCTTTCGGGAATCGGAGATCTGATCGTAACCTGCGCCAGTAAACACAGCCGGAATAGAAGGGCAGGAATTCTTCTTGGGCAAGGGAAAACCATGGAAGAAGCCATGAAAGAGGTTAAAATGGTAGTAGAAGGAGTATATTCTGCAAAGGCAGGCTGGGAGCTTTCACAAAAATATCATGTAGAAATGCCAATCATTCAGCAGGTGAATCAAGTGCTTTTTGAGGGAAAAACTCCGGATCTTGCGGTTCAGGATCTTATGCTGAGGGATAAAAAAATCGAGTCTTGGGATGTTTCTTGGAAAACAGAGTAGATATACTAAATACGCAGGTATATAAAAGCAGGCCTTTTCCGCCTGAAAGGTTGGTATAACTGATCTTTCAGGCGGAAAAGGCCTGCTTGCATAATGAGAAATGCTATGTATAGAGAAAACTCTCTTGCTGTTACAAAATGTAAGACACCATATCATCAGGAATGCCGGCAACCCGATGCTGTGCATCCATGGCTGTTATGGCCGCCATTTCTTCATCAGAGAGAGCAAAATCAAAAATCTGGCTGTTTTCTTCCAGGCGTTCTTTATGAACAGATTTGGGGATTACGCTGATCCCTTGCTGGATAAGCCAGCGAAGTCCTACTTGGGCAGGAGTTTTTTGATGAGCTTTTCCAATCTCCAGCATCAGAGGACTATTTAGATAAGCGCCTCTTGCAAGAGGTGCATAAGCCTGTAGGGCAATCCCTCTCTCTTCACAGTAAGCTTTCAATTCAGGATGGTTGAAAAGAGGATGAAATTCTACTTGATTTACAGCAGGGATTACGTCTGACACTGTTTTCAAAAGTTCCAGGTCAGCTATGCTGAAATTCGATACACCAATAGATTTTGCCTTTCCATCAGCACGGAGCTTTTCCATTACTTTCCAGGTATTTCCAAAGCAGCCCGGCACAGGCCAGTGAATCAGATAGAGATCTACATAATCCAATCCCAGCCGTTCCAAACTTCGGTTAAAACTGTCTTCTATATCTCCAATTCTCTGAGCAGTATTCCAAATTTTCGTAGTTACAAATAAATTTTCTCGTGGCAGATCAAGAGCCTGTATTCCTTTACCGACTCCTTCTTCGTTTTTGT
>DWUX01000221.1 GCA_019120545.1 Candidatus Blautia stercoripullorum
CCAGCACTGGAAGGTGGCAAAGGATTTTGCCAATTATCTGGATCTTTTCGAAAAATACAAGACTGATTATCAGGTAGATCAGGTCCTGGCAGGACATTTTGAAAAATTCGCCGTGGAAAAGCTGCGGATGGCTTCCTTGGACGAGCGGTTTGCCGTAGTAGGATTGTTTATGGGAAAACTGGGAGAAGGGTGCAGGGCTTATCATGAAAAAGATCTTCTGGTCACAGAGCTCTTTGAAGTCCTGAAAAGCTGGAAGAAAGCCCTGGAATCTGCAGAACATCCCTGGCAGGTTTTAGAGGACCGGATCTTTATGAGAGAAAAGGATCTGGAAGAAAAGAAGAAGGCAGCCCTTCTCACACGGGAGGAGGAACATCTGCAGCAGGAGATCCTGAGGATTCTGGGAATCTACCGGGACCTGGCAAAAGAAGAGGAAGCCCGGGGAGAAGGAAAAGAAGAGATCTTCCGGAAAGTTAAGGAAGCTTTCCAGGATCAGGCCGGGGAGCGTGAAGAATTGATAAAAGACATCGGAGAAAAGCTTCAGAATACCTTTGACTTCCTGGAGATGGCTTTTGCGGAAGGACAGGAGCTGGTAGTCTTTGTCACAGAACTGAACACCAACCCCTACAGCATGGAATTTATCAGCGAGAATGGCTGCGACAGCTATTATAAATATAATAAAAAGCTCCTTTTCGACCAGGAACAGAGAGAGATCCTGGAAGAGCTGGAAAATATCGAAGAAGAGCTCTAAAGCAGGAAGTCCAAAGGGGCCCCTGCAGGCAGAGCCTGAGAAAAGATCAGGGAGGAAAGAGGCTCATGAAAAAAGGAAAAGTACGAGGAAGCTGTGAGACATGTACTTTTTATATCTATGATGAAGAATATGAAGCTTATCTGTGCGACATGAACATGGATGAAGATGATTATGTGCGGATCCTGTCGGACCGGTATTATCAATGCCCCTATTACCGGAATCAGGACGAATACGCGGTAGTGAGAAAACAGATGTAAAAGAGAGAAGACTGCATTGTATGTTATGCAGTCTTTTCTGTATTTCGGGGCAGATTTCTTGTTTCATGAGGATGTTTTCAATATAATGATACCAAGGGCAAAAGATCTGCGCACACATAAGTTTACTCATAAGCAGGTGTAAGACCTTGGGGGCTTTTGCCTCCAACATCAATATAATAGGGAAAAAACAGAAAATGAAGATAGCAATTTGTGATGATGAGAAAAAGGCCTCGGAGACTCTTCTGGAAATCCTCCGGGAATGCCCGGAATCCATAGAAAAAACAGATATCTATTTCAGCGGGGAAGAACTTCTCCTGGCAGAAGAACAGTACGACCTTCTGTTTCTGGATATTGATATGGAAGGGATAGACGGCATAGAGACAGCCAGAAAGATACGTCTGAAGGATAAAAAAGTAAAGATCGTCTATGTGACTGCTTACAGCGAGTATGCGGGAAAAGCTTTTTCCGTCCATGCTTTCGGATATCTGCTGAAGCCGGTGAAGAAGGCCAGTGTGCTCAGGCAGGTAGCGGATGCCCGGGCCTACCGGGAGGAAGAACAGAAGCCCAGTCCAATCCTGGAGTTTGAGACTTCCCAGGGAAGGACCAGGCTCCATACAGCAGATATTTATTATTTTGAGATCCGGGGAAGACAGATCAAGCTGTCGGCAGAAAAGGGCTGCTATGAAATGCGGGGAAAGATCGGGGATCTTCGGGAAAGAATGAGGGACTATGGATTTGCCTCTCCCCATAAAAGTTTTGTGGTAAACCTGGATCAGATACGGAATATCAAAGGCTACGATATTTACATGATGAACGGGGAGATTCTTCCACTGTCCCAGAAACAGGCGGTTTCCTTTAAGGAATGTCTGGGAAGATTTCTGGCAGAAAAGAACGGAAGTTCTTTTTGAGGAGAGTTTCCTGACCCGCTAAAGGAGAACGGAAGAAGAGAAAGGGGAGGAGTGCTTTGTATAGTTTATGGCTGCCGGATATCCTGATCATTCTGGGAGTTTCTGTCTGGTTTATATTCCGTATCCGGAAGGAAAATGTCCGATCCAAAGGCTATTATGCTTTCAGCGGACTGCTGTACCTGGCCGGGATCGTTCTGATCTGGGCCCTGTCCCAGGTACTGCTTTATGAGATCTATACCAGATATATGTTGAACTTTTCCGTATTTAACCGGACTCTGAATCCCTATGGAAATGCCCAGCTGATCGCGGGAGTCATCCGGTGGGCGGTCCAGGGAGCCTGGGCCTGGTTCCTTGGCAGTATCCTGAAAAAGGGCAGGAGGGGACATCTGAGTAAAGGCCAGTTTTTTATCTGCCTGGTCATGCCGTTACTCTCTCTGGTGATGATGACTTCTTTCCTGATCTTAAGTGATTACTATGCAAGCTGGAACGGCTATCTCCTGGTGCTGGTAAATGTACTGCTCCTTTTGTTCCTGAATATATTTGTGGTTTATTTTTACATTACGGCGGCCCGGAGTAATGAGGCAGAAAAGAAATCCCGGCTTTACCGGCAGAAGGAAGTACTGGTATATCAGCATTATCAGAAGCTGGAGGAGAGTTACCGCCAGTCCAGGAAAATTGTCCATGATGTGAAGAATCATATCCAGGCCCTGGGAAAGCTTTATGAGGAAGGGCAGACAGAAGAGGCAGAGAAATACAAAGAAGAAGTTTTTCATCTTCTGAATCAGACCAGTCATACCTGGTATACGGAGAACCGGATGCTGAACATTATACTCAATGAAAAACTCTGCCATGAAAATCTTCGGGACGCCAGACTGGAACTGGACATTGAGGAAAACTGTCTGGACAGGATCCGGGAGATTGACATTACCACCATCTTTGCCAACCTTCTGGACAACGCCATCGAAGCCATAGGGAAGGAAAAGGGAGAAAAATATCTGAAGGTCCTGGCAAAAAGGGAAAAAGAGTTTCTCATGATCCAGGTGGAAAATTCCAAGGCCAGGCATCCGGAAAAGTGGGAAGGCCATCAGGGCCTGGGGCTGGAAAATGTAAGGGAAGCTCTAAAACCATATGAGGGGAACTGTACCATTACAGATGACGAGAAAAGGTTTCAGGCAGTGATCCTTATCCCTAATACAGTGAAAAAAGAGGAGGTGCGGAAAAAATGATGGAAAAGATCGTGATCCTGCTGACAATTCTCATTGGCGGAGGGATTTCTCTGGTCTTACTGATGGGAAAGGGAGGTTTCCTGATAGCAGGATATAATACAGCCTCAGAAAAAGAGAGAAGAAAATACAATGAGAAAAAGCTGTGCAGGACCGTAGGCGCATATATGGCTTTGATCACAGTCCTGGTCCTGGGGGCAGAGCTTCTGGGAGAGAATATACCGGACTGGTATCTGGCTCTTGTTATGGGCGGCGTTTTTATCGGGCTGATCCCTACTCTTCTCTATGCCAACCTGGGCTGCAGGATAAAACCGGGAGAAGAGATCCTTTTGGAGAAAAAACCGGAAAAAGAATTAAAAAGGGAAAAGACCCGGAACATAGGAACCGCGGTTATTGTGCTTATCACCATAGCTGCCATGGTATTTTCGGCAGTGCTCCTTTTTACCGGAGATGTAAAAGTCCTGATCCGGGATGACAGGCTGGAGATCCAGGGGTCTTTCTGGTCAGATTATGGGCTTCCTCTTTCAGAAATCCGGACCGTCACTTACCGGGAGGACTTTGAAACAGGCAGGAAACAGATGGGCGTCAACAGCCTGCAGCTTAATGAGGGAACTTTTCAAAACAGCGAGTTTGGAGAGTACACCATTTACAGCTATGCCAGATGTGAGGATTTTGTGGTGATGGAAACAACAGACGGCGTGCTGGCGGTAAACGGAAAAACTCCGGAAGAGACCAGAATGCTGTATGAGAAGATCCTGGCGGCAGCCGGGCTGGAATAGGAGCAGAAAGGAGAAGGGTTATGACAAAAGGAAAATGGAGAAAAAAATCCTGGCAGGGATCCTGGGAATCCTGATGCTGTCCGGGCTGTCTGGGTGTCAGGATGCTCTTTCTGATGAATTTCAGGAAGACCAGGTCATTTCAGAAGCCAAGGAAATGGTGGAAAGGATCAATGCAGGAGAACTGGAAGGGGTGTGGGAAGATACCTTTAATGTGGTGATGCAGAATGGGACAGATCCGGAAGAACTTCAGGAAAATATTGATTACTATCTAAAGAATAAAGGAGAGTTCCAGGATTTTGACAAGATCCAGGTCCGGGGGATCACAGACCGGGATACAGGAACCCCTTATGCCACAGCCATGGTCCTGGCGGCCTATGAAGATGGAAAAGTCATGTTCACTATTTCCTTTGATACGGATATGAAATGCGCGGGCTTTTATGTAAAATAGGGGGGATCTGCAATGTTATTTTTTAATAATAAAAAATCCTGGATCCTGTGGGCAATCACTCTCCTGGCTGCAGGGGCGGCCTTCC
>DWUX01000222.1 GCA_019120545.1 Candidatus Blautia stercoripullorum
CCTTTGCTATAATATCAATTTCACCCTTAGGGCTTCGAAAGTTCTTTTCCAGAATGCAATATCCTTGTTTCTCCAGATAATCTGCAGCCATATGTTCGTAAAAGTTTCCTATATTTTTTGAAGATTCTTGCCCTCTCCTTCCAGATTTCATGATTTTTCCTCAAAAACATTCTTTATAAAAGTCTTACGGTGAATAGGTGAGGGGCCATATTTTCTTAAAGCTTCAATATGTTCCTGGGATCCGTAACCCTTATGAGAAGCAAAACCATACTGAGGCAGGATCTTATCATACTCCCTCATAAGCCGGTCCCTGGTCACTTTTGCTATAATACTGGCCGCAGCAATGGAAACACTTTTTCCATCGCCTTTAATGATCGGAACCTGAGGAATGTTAATACCAGGTATGGTCACTGCATCGTTCAGCAGGATCTGAGGCTGAGGAATCAGTTTATTCACAGCCTCCCGCATGGCTTCATAGGTTGCCTGCAGAATATTGATCTCATCGATTCTTGCCGGTCCTACAAGGCCTGTTTCTGCAGCAACAGCTTTATCCATAATTTCTTCATAAAGCTCTTCCCGCCTTTTTTCAGAAATTTTTTTTGAATCGTTCAATCCCAGGATTTCGCAGTCTTTTGGCAGGATAACCGCCCCCGCTACTACAGGACCTGCAAAAGGGCCTCTCCCTGCTTCATCTATACCGCACACATATCCCAAATCTTCATACTGACGTTCATATACCCGCATTTTTTCCAGGCGCACCCTCTCATCTTTAAGCTTCTGCATTCTTTTTTCTGCCTGGGACAATATGCGCTGTACGCCTTTACGGCTGTCTGTGCTATATATTCCGCAAAGTTCCAAAAGCTCCTCCTCTGCTGCGTTTTGGAATTCTTCTTTTATTTCCTGTATGCTTTTCATTTCCTGTTACTCCTGTGCCAACGGCCTTTCCAGTGTGATTTTTCCAATCTTCCCATTCCGAAATTCCTCAAGAAGGATATTTGCCGCTTTACTGTAATCCAGCTGGCCGCCTTTCTGGATACATTTCCTGTTTTCGGCAATCTGCTCCAGCATAGACAAAGGATCTGACTCTTCAATCCCGTATCTTTCCTTCAACAGTCCCGGATAGTCTTTCGAAAGGCAGCCTAAAAGCTGCAGAGACAGTTCTTCAAGATTCAAGATTTCATCTTTAATGGAACCCACCATAGCCAGTCTGGCGCCTACCTGCTGATCTTCAAATTTCGGCCAGAGAATTCCTGGTGTATCCAAAAGCTCGATATTTTTATTGATCCTGATCCACTGTTTTCCTTTGGTTACGCCAGGTTTATTTCCGGTTTTTGTACAGGCTTTTCCAGCAAAAGCGTTAATAAATGTGGACTTGCCTACATTCGGAATTCCTACCACCATAGCCCGTATAGGACGGTTTTTAATCCCTCTTCTTCTGTCTCTCTCTATTTTTTCATGGCATGCCTCCATAACAATCGGCAGCACTTCTTTGACCCCTGCCCCGCTTTTGGAATTCAGCTTAAGAACATAAAAACCTTTTTTCTGAAAAAAGCCGCTCCATTCTTCTGTTCTTTTTTGATCTGCCAGATCGGATTTATTCAAAAGAAGGAGCCGGGCCTTATTCTTTCCCAGATCATCAATATCCGGATTTCTGCTGGACATTGGTATTCTTGCATCTACTACTTCCACGATCAGATCGATAAGTTTTATATTCTCCTCCATCATACGTTTTGCTTTCGTCATATGTCCAGGGTACCATTGATAATTCATATTCGTCCTCACTTTTTCTTTAATTTTTTATAAAGCCAATCTGATCTGCAGGGTAAATACAGAACCAGACTTTTCCTTTAATATATTTTTCATTAATATTCTGCACCTCAGCAAAACGGCTGTCTTCACTGTTATTCCGGTTATCGCCCAATACAAAATATTCGTCATTAGCTAAAGACACCCCGTCTTCGGCCAGTCCCGGATTTGTAATCTGAGGAAGCTTTTCGTCTTCCTGATACACCTGTCCGTCAATATAGATAATACCATCCCGGATTTCTATGGTCTCGCCGGGCAGGCCGATGATCCGTTTAATATGGATAGTGGCATCGTCGCTTCCATCCTTAGTGAAGGCAATAATATCGCCCCGGTCAGGACTTGCAAATTTGTAAATCAGCTTATTAATAAAAAATCTCTCTCCTGTCAGAAGTGTAGGTTCCATACTGCTTTCTTCCATGGCAATACTCTGGAAGAAGAAAATTGCCACTACCGCTGCCAGAGCCAGCGTAACCGCGATCTGAAAAATCCATGTAAAAACAGGGCGTCCTTTTTCACTTTTAATAAAGTCTAACGCCGTATCTCTCTGAAACTCAACTCTCTGTATTTTTTTCTTTCTTTTCTTTCTCATGTCATCTCTCCACGGTTTAAGAAAAGGGGCCGCTGAATGCATTTTCACACAGCGGCCCCTGTCTATCACCTTATTATCTTACTAACTCTTTTACTTTTGCAGCTTTACCAACACGCTGTCTTAAGTAGTTCAGTTTCGCACGTCTTACTTTACCACGTCTGATAACCTCTACTTTTTCTACGTTTGGAGAATGAAGAGGCCATGTTTTTTCTACGCCGATACCATTAGAATTTTTTCTTACAGTAAAGGTTTCACGGTTGCTTCCGCCCTGTTTCTTTAAAACAACGCCTTCAAAGACCTGGATTCTTTCACGGTTTCCTTCTTTGATTTTTCCGTGTACTCTTACAGTGTCTCCAACGTTAAATTTGGGTGCTTCAGCCTTCATCTGAGCAGCTTCGATGTTTTTGATGATTTCGTTCATAATATATTCTCCTTTTATCTCTGGATGTTCTTAATGCATTCTGCAGCAGAGGACCATCTCTTTTTATTTAGGGAAGGGCAAACTATACCCTTCCGCTGCAACGGGTATCATTATACTATGAGAAAAATTTCTTGTCAAGTATTAGGCCTTGATTTCAAAAATAAATCCGCTCTAAAAATATTGTATCTCTTTTGGAGCTCTGTAATTTTTTTCTAAATATTCAGCCACCTGGGAGCAGTCGCAGGTTCTTGCGCCCGCAGCGCATACCTTCACACATGCCATGCAGTTTAAACAAAGGTCCTCCCTGATCTCTAAGGTTTCCTGAGAAATCCCATTAACCGGACATTTCTGAACGCATGCCTGACAATTCCTGCATAATTCCCGGCGAAAATATTTTTTCACCGGTTTCATCTGTTTTGGAGCCGGTTCAGGATTACCTGGAAGTTGAACTGAAACAAAACCATACTTTTCACCATTTTCCACCCTTTTTTTTGTTTCTACTGCAAATCTTCGAAGAATCTGGACATCTTTTTCATCCGGTCTTCCATTTCCCAATACTTCTGAATATACATGGGGAACTATCGGAGCAATGGCTCCAATGCAGATAAAGCCTTGTTTTTCCAGACGATGCTGCATCTGGGCAAGAGTATCATCATAATGACGGTTGCCATATGCAGCCATGATCACACAGGGCGTCTTCTCTCCTTGAAGATTTGAAAAAAGAGGCTCTTGTATATCAGGAAGCTGTCCTCCATATACCGGGGCCGCAGCGACTAAAAAATCTTTAGAAGAAAATTTCCATTTTTCTTTTCTTAATTTTCGTCTGCCCAGATCCAGATATCTGGGGTTTTGAGTAAGAAATTCTGTAAAAATTTCCACCGTTTTCCTAGTCCCTCCTGTAGGACTGAAAAAGGCGGCGGTGACTTGTCGGTTCTTTTCCAATAGATCAGGCCTCCTCTGCCTGGTCCTTTCTACAGACTGTTCCAGGCGCCAGGCCTGTATCTTTCTATGATCTCCCTGAAGGAGTACCTCCGGCACCTTTCTGTCATGCCACGCCTCCGGCCTGGTATAATGAGGATATTCCAAAAGATGATCCTGCATGGATTCAAACTGAGAGGACTCCTGATTACTCAGCACCCCCGGCACAAATCTGGAAACCGCGTCAATAAGCACGCAGGCTGCCAGTTCTCCTCCTGTAAGGACATAGTCTCCAATGGATACATAATCCGTCACCACTTCTTCAAGTACTCTCTCATCAATTCCTTCATAGTGACCGCAAAGCAGAATCAGTTCCTCTTCCATGGCCAGTTCTTCCACCATCGTCTGATTCAGTACTTTTCCCTGGGGTGTAAGATAGATACATCTGGGCATCTTTTCCCGGTTTACACAGTCTGCTCCGGCAACTGACTTCCATGCCCGAAAAACAGGTTCTGGCTGCATGACCATCCCTGCTCCTCCTCCATAAGGATAATCATCTACACGCATATGTTTATTATCAGAAAAATCCCGGATATTTACTGTGTGAAGAGATAAGGTTCCTTTTTTTAATGCTCTGCCGGTGATGCTGGTATGAACCGCATTCTCAATCATTTCCGGAAACAAAGTCAAAACATGAAATTTCATAGAACCCCTCCTGTCAAAGCCCCTTCAAAAGATGGATGGTCATTTTATTATCTTCCACATCCACCTTAAGAATACAATCTTTAATAGCAGGGATCAGCACCTCTCTGTCCTCAGTCTGAACAATATAAACATCATTGGCCCCTGTCTCCATAACATCCTTTAGAGTTCCGAAATAACTGCCGTCTTCCAGAAAAACCTCCATGCCGATCAGATCTCCGATATAGTATTCATTTTCTTTAAGGGGCACAGCCATATCTCTGGTCACATAAAGACTTTTTCCCTTATAAGGCTCAATTTCATTGATATCATCTACATCCTTGAATTTTAAAATAACAAATTGTTTAAAATACTTTACCCTCTGTATTTCCAGTTCACACAGCTCCTTCCCCGTATCCAAAAGGATACTGGGCAAAACTTCAAACCTATGGGGATCATCTGTGGTAGGGAATACTTTTACCTCTCCCCGGATGCCATGGGTGGTAGTGATCACTCCAACCTGAAGCAAATCTTCCATTTCTTTCTACTCTCCTATATATAAAAGAAGAGCTGCCGCAATAATATCTTTTATTGCAACAGCCCGCTCTATGCTGTTATAAGCCAAACGCTTACTGCAAAATATCGACAACTACCTTTTTGTCACTTTTTGAAGAGGCAGCTTTAACTACGGTCCGGATAGCTTTTGCAATCCTTCCCTGCCGCCCGATCACTTTGCCCATATCCGAAGGGGCTACTTTAAGTTCCACCAGGACTGCGTCGTTTTCTTCTGTCTCGGTAACAACAACTTCATCGGGACAATCTACCAGAGATTTTGCAATTACTTCTACTAATTCCTTCATTACAAGCACCTCCCGACTATTATTTTTCGATACCAGCCAGTTTAAAGATCTTAGCAACTACATCTGTAGGCTGAGCACCGTTTGCCAGCCATCTTTTTGCTGCTTCCTCATCTAATTTGTATACGCTTGGATCCTGAGTTGGGTCATAGGTTCCGATCTCCTCGATGAACTTTCCATCTCTTGGGGATCTGGAATCTGCAACGATGATTCTATAGAAAGGAGCTTTTTTCTGTCCCATTCTTCTTAATCTGATTTTTACTGCCATGTTCTTTTCACCTCCTGCTCTTACTCTTTCTTATATGTTAAAAGGGAAGTTTGAATCTTCCTCTTTTACCACCTTTGCCA
>DWUX01000223.1 GCA_019120545.1 Candidatus Blautia stercoripullorum
ACCAGCATGTTATGCTCGGACAGTTCTTTTTCGTCCTGGAGAAGTTCTTTTTCCAGTTTTCTGTCCTCTTCTTCGTTCTTTCCTCTGGGTCTGCTCCCTGCCACAGGAAAAGTAGTTACCTTGCCGTTGTGAAGCTTTACCAGAGTCTCCGGTGAAGTACTCATCAGTTCCAGCGCCTCTGTGTGAAAATACACCATATAGGGAGAAGGATTCGATGTCCGCAGAAGCCTGTACGGATTCAGAAGGCTTCCTTTCATGGGACTTTGAAACTGCCTGGAGATCACTGCCTGAAAAATGTCTCCTCTCCGTATGTGTTGTTTGGTCTTTTCTACCATCTCATAATATTCTTCTCTTCCGGTAGTACACTGGAAATCCATTTTCTCTCTCTGATCTTCCTGTTTGTCCTCAGCCTCTTCCAGAAGTTTTCGGAGCCTGCAGATCTCCTGATCTGCTCTCCGGTAGTTTTCTTCCAGATCATCGGTCTTTATATTCACCAGAAAAAGCAGCCGCTGCTTCAGATGATCATAGGCAATGACCTTATCAAAAAGAAACAGGTCAAAATCCGGGAACTTTTCATTCTTTATATGGAGGACCGGTTCCGCCAGACCGATAACAGAATAAGAAAAGTATCCCACCAGTCCTCCGGTAAAAGGTGGATAATCGGGAAGCACCGGGGCCTTATACTTTTTCATCAGCTTTCTCACAGCTTCCAGGGGTTTCTCCGTTGTTTCGTACTCTCCTTCCTCTCCCTGGATCCTTACCTTTCCGTTCTGGCAGAAGATCCTTAGCTTCGGATCACAGCCCAGAAAGGAATATCTTCCCCACTTTTCTCCTCCTTCTACACTCTCCAGAAGAAAATACCGGCTGCTTTTTGCCGCCAGCCTTTTCAGTACTGCAATAGGCGTGGTACTGTCTCCTAAGATTTCCCGGCATACAGGAATCACAGAATAGTTTTTTGCCAGTTTCTCAGCTGTTGCATAATCAGGTTTCAGCATTTACATTCCTCCTTAAATTAATGTCTTCGTATGTCGGTAAAGGATTTTCTTTAGGAGTTATTTATCACATCTCAGATAGTCAAAGACCCCGGTGCAAGCATCGGGGTCTTTGACCCTCGCGGCAGTCGCCAAATGGACATGCCAGCATGTCCGCTTGGCTCGTTGCTCGCGGGAATAAAAAACCCCTGTCCCAACGGAAGCGTCACTGCTTCCATTGGGACAGGGGAATCATCTCCTGCGGTACCACCCAAATTGCCAGTCGTTTTTTGTTCTATTTGTGAAAGAATTAAAAAAACTTCTGACCACTCTTTACATGTACTGACATACACTCCCTGCTGATAACGGATCGGTACACCCGTCAGCGTCTACTCTTTCTTCCGAAGTTTCGAGCTGCCCTCACAAGTCCATTCAATAAAAACTCTTGCTGTTCCGATCTCACCGCCCGGAACTCTCTGTGAACAAATATTTTTACCTACTACTCTTGTTCAACGGTTTAAAGTAATAATTTTGTAAAATTATAACATATATTTCTTTCATGTCAAGACTTTTCTTTCTTTTCTTCCACTTCCTGCACCCACTGCCGACACCTTATTCATCCAGAAATTGAAAGGCATAAATATATACAGAAGTTCTTTCTTCCTCTCTCCGAAAGATTCGCTGTGTTCTGTTTGCTTTTCATTGTTCCACAAATCTTCAGTCTTTTTTATGCTGTCTTCAAAAAGAAAGAGTCCTCTGTCTGTTCTTATCTCTCTGTGATCTTCCTCTGCCATGATCAGGCACATACACACCCGGCTGCTCCTTAAAAGGAGATCTCCCGTTCCTTCGCCAGTCAATTCCCAGAGACCGGAAAAGGGAATTTCTTTTTTCTCTCTCAGATATTCTTCTTCAGCACGGTAGCCGGAACGAACCAGATACCGGAGACAGACCCATGCTTTTTCCGCCCTTCCGTCATCACAGTTTCGCAGATCCTCCACCAGTCCAAGGACGATCCTAGCACACTTTTTTTCTTCCTTCTTCAGCATTTTCCAGAAAGCCGGACTTTGGTAAGTGCTTCTGTCGGCTTTTTCCAGCAGGTATTCCCGCCATTCTCTTTTCATATCCCGGATTTTGGCTCTGCAAAGCACATTTCTGGAAATACCATACAAAAAGAGATAAGTAATGTCCTGATAATCGCCTCCTTCCGTTCCCGGCAGTCCCTGAAACAAAATACCTTTTTTTAACATAAAACCTCTTTTCCGTCCGCAGTGCATTTCGGAAGGTTGAAAAATACTTCTCCCAGTACCAGGCTGATAAAGAAATTTTTCTTGGAATTTTTCAGAATCTGAAAGATCTCTTCTAAAAAGAGTATAGATAAGCAATAAGACCTGTGAAATGATGAAAATCAGAAATCCTGTAATTTACGGCTAAAAAATGAAATGCAGATACAGACTTGTTATTTGTCAGCCTCTCTGATTCTCAGTCTACTACAAACAGGTCTGAGAAACAACTGGCAGATTTGCTAAAAATTTCCGGCATTTTCTAGAAAAAAAGGACAGGACAAATATCAACCACCGATAAGTAAGTATTGAAAACTAGATTAACTCGTTGTGCTAGATAAAAAATAAAGAAGCTTCAACAAAATGTGCTATCCTATTTGTAGGAAATACAATTATGAAATGAGGCATCATTATGTTGAAGTTCCAAAACAATAATACCACGGTTATCGCTACTTTTGAAGATTTTATTTTAACTGTTTACATTATCTTAAGTAGATATGGCATTACTGCCCATATCCCTCATTCAAACCGTACGTGCGCTATTAACGCATACGGCTTACCCCTATGCTCTACGATGAGAAAGTTGTATCTTCTGGCTCTCTATTGTCCATACAACAATTCCATGTATCCATATAAGGGGTGTCCCTTCCCTCCACCGTGATTAGCGGTCTCTACGGTACTATGAACACTCGGACTTCCTACTACCCTTTTGACTTCCTCTCTCATTTCTTTGATTGTACATCATACCTCTCCTATGGAGGGAATAGTAGGATCTCAGCTGTTCCGATAACATACTTATCATCAGCCTCGCCAAGCTCTCAGACTGGGGGATGCCGTCCTGCCCTCGCCTTACCGGTCATGACGATATTGTCTGCTGTGACTATAAACACATCGACCTTATCCAACCTCATAATAATTTCCCAGCTCAATCACTTCACTTTCGTTTCGGCTCTGCTGCTCCCTGTCCTAC
>DWUX01000224.1 GCA_019120545.1 Candidatus Blautia stercoripullorum
CAGGAGGACAGAAGAACTGGCAGATTCTTCCTCTTGGACCTACAGGATATGGAGATTCTCCCTACCAGTCCTTTTCCACTTTTGCCGGAAATCCATATTTTATCGATTTGGAGACACTGATTAAAGAAGGACTTCTCACAAGAGAAGAATGCGATGCCTGCGACTTTGGGGACAATGCAGAATTTATTGATTATGAGAAAATTTATTTTTCCAGATTTAAGATTCTTCGGAAGGCCTTTGAGCGGTTTGTGCCCGATGAAGAGTTTGAAACATTTGCAGAGGAAAATAAGGCCTGGCTGGAGGACTATGCCCTGTATATGGCTATCAAGAACAGCCTGGGCGGCATCAGCTGGAGCCAGTGGCCGGCAGAACTGAAAAGAAGGGTGCCGGAAGCCATGGAAGAAAAGAAGAAGGAGTTGGAAGAAGAGATCCAGTTCATCCGTTTCCAGCAGTATGAGTTTACAAAGCAGTGGACAAGACTGAAAAAATATGCCAACGATCAGGGGATCCGCATTATCGGAGATATTCCTATATATGTAGCCTTTGACAGCGCTGACGCCTGGGCAAATCCTCAGCTTTTCCAGTTTGATGAAGAATGTACTCCGATAGCTGTGGCAGGGTGCCCTCCCGATGCTTTCGCAGCTACAGGACAGCTTTGGGGAAATCCTCTTTATGACTGGGAATACCATGAAAAGACAGGGTTTGCCTGGTGGATACAGCGGCTGGAATACTGCTATAAACTTTATGATGTAGTCCGGGTGGATCATTTCCGGGGATTTGACGAATACTATGCCATTCCTTACGGCGATAAAACCGCCGAGAACGGGAAATGGAGAAAAGGCCCGGGCCTTGAATTGTTTAAAGCAGTGAAAAAAGCAATGGGAGAGATGTCTATCATTGCAGAAGATCTGGGGTATCTGACTGACAGCGTGCGGCAGCTGGTGAAGGACACTGGTTATCCTGGAATGAAGGTGCTGCAGTTTGCTTTTGACTCCCGGGAGGAAAGTGATTATCTTCCTCACAATTATGAACATAACTGCGTGGTATATACAGGGACTCATGACAATAATACGATTTTAGGCTGGCTGGATGAGATGGCGCCGGAAGACAGGCTTCTGGCAGAGAGATATCTGGATAACCGGTATACCAGAAAAGAAGATATGCCCTGGGATTTTATCCGTCTGGCAATGGCTTCTGTTGCGGATCTGGCCATCACCCCTATCCAGGAATTCCTTTGCCTGGGAGGAGAAGCCAGGATCAACCGGCCGTCCACTCTGGGGACAAACTGGAAATGGAGACTTTTAAAGGGCCAGATCACCCATGAAGTTACAGGAAAAATGTATGATATGACAAAACTTTACGGCAGACTGTAGGCCGAGACTTTTACAAAGGCGGGATTTTTGATGGCGGGAATGACGATCAAAGACATTGCAAGAAAATGCGGAGTGGGAGTAAGCACTGTATCCAGGGCCATGAACAATCATCCGGATATAAATCCAGAAACCAAGAATATGATCCTGAGAGTGATCGCAGAATCCAACTACATTCCTAATAACAGCGCCAGGAATCTGAAACGTTCCGACGCCAGAGCAATCGCGGTACTGGTAAAAGGCCTGGGAAATACTTTTTTTGGAGAACTGGTAAGCGGACTGGAGCGGGAATGTGAGAAAAAAGGATACAGCTGCATTCTTCAGAATGTTGAAGAACAGGATAATGAACTGGATGTGGCTTTGTATGTGGCAAAGGAGAAGAAGCCCAGGGGAATGGTCTTTCTGGGAGGAAATTTCTCCCATCCTAAAGAAAAAATCGAACAGCTGGGAATCCCCTGTGTCCTCAGTACAATCTGTACATACGAAAAAGAGACACAGGGATTAGGAACCGTATCTGTAGATGACTTTCAGGAGAGCCGGAAGATGACAGAATATCTTCTGAGTCTGGGTCATGACAGGATCGCCCTTCTTACTGCGCCGCGAGAAGATGAGAGTATCGGAAAGCTGAGACTTATGGGATACCGGCAGGCGCTTTTGGATCATGGGATTCCTTTCCGGGAAGAACTGGTAGCCTATATGGATGCCAGTGAAGACAAGTATTCCTTTGTTACAGGCTACCGTCTGGCAAAGAAGCTTTTGGAAGAAAGGGAATTTACAGCTATATATGCTACTTCAGATACTTTGGCTATAGGTGCCTGCAGAGCTTTGAAGGAAGCAGGCCTGAACATTCCCGAAGACTGCTCTGTAGCAGGATTTGACGGTATGGAGATGGGAGCTTACTACATTCCCAGTATTACCACTATCCGCCAGCCGGTGGAACAGATAGCCAGGGCTTCTGCAGACTTGCTGTTCAATATGATCAAGGGGAAAGAAAAACCTAAAAAGCTGATCTATGAAGGCGAGCTGCTGGTGAGAGAATCAACAGCTGAAAGAAAAAGAAGATAACCCTTTAATGAGTAAAAGGCAGATTTTCATAATCTGCAGAGAGATTTTCAGGAGGATAACAGAATGGAAAAAAGATTGCAGACATTGTTAAACGAGAAATTTGGGAAAAATTTGGATACCTGCAGCCAGGCAGAACTTTTCCAGGTTCTGATGATTCTTACAAAAGAAGAGACCCAGAAACTTCCTAAAAACCAGGGAAATAAGAAGCTTTACTATATTTCCGCAGAGTTCCTGATCGGAAAACTGCTGTCCAACAATCTGATCAATCTGGGACTGTATGAGGAAGTGGAGAAAGTCCTGGAAAAACACGGCCAGAAGCTGTGCGAGATTGAAGAACTGGAACTGGAGCCGTCCCTTGGAAACGGGGGTCTGGGACGCTTGGCAGCCTGTTTCCTGGATTCGATCGCTACATTGGGGCTTCCAGGAGACGGTATCGGACTGAACTATCATTTCGGCCTGTTCCGGCAGATGTTTGAGGACCATAAGCAGAAAGAAGTGAAAAATCCCTGGATTACCCAGGAGAGCTGGCTGGTGCGTCAGCCTGAAACCTTCCAGGTGCCATTTAAAGACTTTACCCTGAATTCAGTTTTATATGACATTGACGTTCCCGGCTACGAATCTGGCTGCAACCGCCTGCATCTTTTTGATGTAGATACCATTGACGAAAGCCTTGTACCGGAGGACAGCATTGATTTTGACAAAAAGAAGATCCAGAAGAATCTTACTCTATTCCTTTATCCGGATGATTCTGACGATGACGGCCGGAAGCTGCGTATCTATCAGCAGTATTTCATGGTAAGCTGCGGAGCTCAGCTGATCCTGAAAGAGTGTGAGGATAAAGGCTATGATCTGCATAAGCTGAACGAGCATGTGGTGATCCAGATCAACGACACCCACCCATCAATGGTCATTCCTGAACTGATCCGCCTCCTCGCAGCCAAAGGATTTACTATGGACGAAGCAGTGGAAATCGTAAGCAAGACCTGCGCTTATACGAACCACACCATCCTGGCGGAAGCTCTGGAAAAATGGCCAATGGATTATCTGGAAGAAGTGGTTCCCCATCTTCTTCCCATCATTAAAGAGCTGGATGAGAGAGTAAGAGAGAAATACACAGATGAGTCTGTATATATCATTGACGAAGATGAGAGAGTCCACATGGCTCACATGGATATCCACTACGGATTTTCTGTAAACGGCGTAGCTGCCCTTCATACAGAGATCCTGAAGAATACAGAGCTGAACAACTTCTATAAGATCTATCCGGAGAAGTTTAACAACAAGACAAACGGTATTACTTTCCGCCGCTGGCTCCTGCACTGCAACAGGGAACTGGCTGCTTATATAGAGTCCCTTATCGGATCTGGATTTAAGAAGGATGCAGATCAGCTGGAGAAACTCCTGGCTTATAAAGATGATGAAAAGGTGCTGGAGAAGCTGGCCCAGATCAAAGTGGAGAAAAAACTGGAGTTTAAGAAGTTTATGAAAGAGACCCAGGACATGGATCTGGATGAAAATTCTATCTTTGACGTTCAGGTAAAACGTCTCCATGAGTACAAACGTCAGCAGATGAACGCTCTGTATGCAATTTATAAATACCTGGATATCAAGGCAGGAAATAAGCCGAAAACTCCGATCACCATGATCTTTGGCGCCAAGGCTGCACCGGCTTATGTGATCGCAAAGGACATTATCCACCTGATCCTCTGCCTCCATGATCTGATCGAGAACGATCCGGAGGTGAAGCCATATTTCCGTGTGCTGATGATCGAGAACTATAATGTTTCCAAAGCAGCCAAGGTAATTCCCGCGGCAGATATTTCCGAGCAGATCTCTCTGGCTTCCAAAGAGGCTTCCGGAACAGGAAACATGAAGTTCATGCTCAACGGCGCCCTGACTCTGGGAACAGAAGACGGAGCCAACGTAGAGATCCGTGACCTGGTAGGAGATGAAAATATCTATATCTTCGGAAAACGTCCTCAGGAAGTGATCGACCTGTACGCAGAAGAAGCTTACTGCGCAGAAGACATTTACAAGAAAGATAAACTGATCCATAAACTGGTAGACTTTATCGTTGGAGATGAACTGCTGGCTATCGGAGATGAAGAAAGCCTTACAAGACTCCATAAAGAACTGGTAGGAAAAGACTGGTTTATGACTCTGCTGGATACCAGAGAATATATCGAGACCAAAGAAAAGATCTATGCAGACTATGAAGACCAGAAAGCATGGCAAAAGAAAGCTCTGGTCAATATTGCGAAAGCGGGATTTTTCTCCTCAGACAGAACCATTAAACAGTACAATGAGGATATCTGGCATTTACAGTAAGATAAGCGGCAGAGATGAGTATGGGATGAAGGATAAAACACCTGCGGCTGTCAGCATAACTGGAAATCCGGATGGAACAGACGCGATTTAAGTAAGTGAGGGTGTATATATGTCTGAAAATGTAAAGAATATGACCGAGGGGGCTCCTGGGAAGCTGATCCTATTTTTTGCTCTGCCTTTGATGGCGGCAAATATTTTTCAACAATTTTATACCATGGTGGATGCTATGGTGGTGGGGCAGATCGTAGGCGTGAGAGCTCTGGCGGCGGTTGGAGCCGCAGACTGGATCATCTGGATGGTCCAGGGGATCGTCACGGGAAGCGCCCAGGGATTTTCTATACTGGTGTCTCAGAATTATGGCGCAGGTAATGGAAAACAGTTAAAGAAGACAGTGGCGGCAAGCTATACTTTGATGGCGGTGATTGCTGCGGCCGTTCTGGCGGTCAGCCAGGCAGGGGCCTATCCTCTTCTGCGTTTTCTTAATACCCCTGCAGATGTTATGGATATGTCGGTGACTTATATCCGGATCATTTTCTGCGGGATCCCGGTGATCGCAGCCTATAACACTTTTGCCTCGATCCTCCGGGCTCTGGGAAACGGCCGCTCTCCGCTGATCGCCATGATCATCGCAGCAGCCATTAATGTGGCCCTGGATCTTCTCTTTGTAGGAGGATTTCATTGGGGAGTGGCAGGCGCTGCAGGCGCTACAGTGATCGCCCAGGGATTTTCGGCTCTTTATTGTTTCATAGTACTAAAAAAGATTAGTGTGGTAAAGATCTCCAGGGAGGATTTTCGGCCGGAGTATGCTGCTTTTGTGCAACTGGCCGGTTTGGGAACTCCCTTGGCTTTTCAGAATATTATCATATCTGTGGGAGGCCTGGTGGTACAGTATGTGGTGAATGGTTACGGCTTTCTTTTTGTGGCAGGGTTTACCGCTGCGAATAAGCTTTATGGGGTTCTGGAGTTGGCGGCTATCTCCTACGGCTATGCTATCACCACTTATGTGGGGCAGAATTTGGGAGCGGGAAATGTGCCCAGGATTAAATCAGGTGTGAAAAGCGGGGGGATCATGGCGGTTCTTACGGCTTTAGCTGTGGGGATGGTGATGATTGCCGGGGGGAGAGCGATACTTTCCCTGTTTGTTTCCGGAGATCCCAAAGAAACAGTGCAGGTGCTGGATATTGCCTACCATTATCTGTTCCTTATGGCAGTGTTCCTGCTGGTCTTGTACCTGCTCTATGTATTCCGTTCTGCCATCCAGGGACTGGGGAATACGGTCATTCCAATGGCCAGCGGGATCGTGGAATTTTTTATGCGTGTGGGCGCAGCGTTGCTTTTGCCTCTTTTTATCGGACAGAACGGGATCTTTTATGCGGAGATAAGCGCCTGGACAGGTGCAGCGGCGCTTTTGGCGGTAAGCTATTTCCGGCTGATCAGAAAGTACTAAAAGGGAGACCCAAATGAAGTATAAGAGAATTTTCCTTGTGATCCTAGGAGTGCTGCTTCTTTTATACATAGGTCTGGCGAATATCCTGGTCAGCGCTGCTTTGGTCCCTTCTTTTATGGAAAGGCTGGAAGCTTTTTCCAGGATCACTCAGGAAAGTGTAGATGCTTTGGTACATACAGATGATATCCAGCAGCAGTATGAGAAATCCTGGGAAGAAACCGCACAATGGGCGGAGACTGCACATGGACAGAAATTGACCAGGGAGACAGAGGATGGCTATAAGCTGGTTGCCCAGGAAATCTATACAGAGGAAGAAAGCCATAAGTGGGTCCTCCTTCTCCACGGCTATACAGGCTGGAAAGAGGCTATGTACCCCTTTGCCATGTGGTACAGCCAGAGGGGATACCATGTGATCGCTCCGGACATGCGGTGCCAGGGAGAGAGTGAAGGAGATTTTATTGGAATGGGCTTGACAGACAGCGAGGACAATATGCTGTGGATCAACTATATTCTGGACCAGGATCCGGAAGCAGAGATTGTCATCCACGGACAGTCTATGGGGGCCGCCTGCGCTCTGATGATGACCGGAAGAGAAGATCTGCCGGAAAATGTAAAGGCAGTGGTCTCAGACTGCGCATATACAGACGCTTACACCATGTTTCAGGAGAAAATCACTCAGTGGTTCCATCTTCCTGCCTTTCCCATTTTGGATACGGCGAATCTCATGCTCCAGCTCAGAGGAGGATATGATCTGAAAGAAGCCTCGGCGCTGGAAGCGGTGAAGAAAAGCAGCACGCCCACACTTTTTATACATGGAGATCAGGACGAGATGATCTCTGTGGAGATGTCCGGAGAACTTTACCAGGCTGCGGCCTGTCCTAAAGAATTGCTTATTGTGGAAGGAGCGGGACATGCCCAATGCCAGGACAAGGATCCGGAGGGGTATTATGGAGCGGTGGAAAAAATGCTGGAAAAATATCTGTAAATAATAAAAATGAGACAAAACCGGGCTGCCCTGAGTGGGCAGCCCAATCTCTCTTTGAATATTCAAAATTATTCTACAATAATCTCTGCCGTCACCTTCAGTCCTTCTTCTTTGCGTACAATTCCCATTGCCGGCACAGAGAAATCCGGCATACCGTCTTTATCCCAGTAGATTTTTCCTACGGAAGCGTTTCGGCCTGCGTCATAAAGCGGCTGGTAGTCTTCCTCTACAAGATACCGTTCTTCCTGTCTTCCATGGTAAATGATCAGATCTTCCGAATCATCATCGGACTTGGTAAAACTGTTGTGGCCAAGGCCGTACTGGCCGGTTTCTTTGCTGCTCTGGAATACCGGATAAGGCAGTTTTGTCCAGGAAGAGGCGCTTAACAGATCTGCATCCTCGTCTGCATATAAAAGCCCTACACAGTACATGGCGTCGGTTCCGCTGGCAGAGAAGGTGACAAAAATTTTCCCGCCATGCTTGATCACTCCCGGGCCTTCATCTACAGGAAAGCCGTGAAGTTCCCAGTTGTATTCCGGATGAGTCAGCCGTACTGCCGGGGTACACAGCGTCCATGGATTGGAAAGCCGGGCAATGAAAATATCGGAAATATTGTTGGTCTTCTGGGCCCAGAGGATATAGTCGTTTCCTCTGTGACTAAAGTAAGTGTGATCCAGAGAGAAATCCGTAAAGGCAATATCTCCAGCTATGGTGGACACAAGAGGGCCTTTTTCTTCCCATTTTCCGGTCATGGGATCCTGATCTTTGCATTCCAGACAGTGGGGACGGATCTTCCAGGGGGATTCGTCGGAAATGGTAGCGGTATAGTAAACATACCAGCTTCCACGAATATAATGAATTTCCGGAGCCCAGATATGGGGGCTCATAGTTCCGTTATGGATGGGTTTTCTCTCATATATGACTTTTTCTTCGCAGGCGCCGGAGCCGTCTGCAAGATTTTCTAAAGTGTCCGCCCTGCGTAGAATAATGTAGAGATACTGATATTTGCCATCCAGGTTGTGATCCATATCTGTATAGGAGGCTGTGAAATAATATTTCCCGTCAGTATGCTTGTAGATATAAGGATCCGCACGATGATAGATCAGAGGCTTTTCAAATAATGTCTGATGAAGTTTTCCCTCTACTATATATTTTCCCGGCTTTTGCAGCATATCTTCCGGTATTGCATCCCATTTCACAGAAAGTTTTTCAGTTCCTCCGTTGGAATATTCCACAGAAATTTTTTGGGGAAGAGTGGGGATTTTTCCGGCAGCTGTCTTAAGGGAGATATATTCTGTCTTTGTCAGAAGGACAGGTTCCGGTTTTCCATATACAGGAAACAGCTTTTCCAGAAGAGAAACAGGAACTTCCAGGCGGTTTTCCTGATCCGGAAAGTCTGAAATTTCCTTTTCTTTTTTAAAATCCCAGTCTGCGCCGGTATATCCGGCTCCGGTAAAAGAATAAAAATCGTTCGTTTCTGCAAAATACATATGAGAAGGATCTTTGGCGTCCCTGGCAGTGATGAAATAGCTTCCGCTTTTCATCTGATAAACAGAAGGATCTGTCAGCTGTTTAGAACCGTAGTCCGGAAACCAGACTCCGTTATTTCCGTTTAGGCTGTACCAGTTTTTGCCGTTATAGCTGTATTCCAGGTGAAGACTGTTCGACTCCGGATTGTCCCAGTTTTTGGTGTAAGGGCGCAAAAACGCCCGGGTCTGTCCTTCTTTGCACAGGATATCCTCCTGAGGGAGGGCATGCATTTTGTTCATATTGTCTCCTTTCTGCGATATATGGAAAATAAGAGTTCCTTTATCCTAGCATGAAAGAAAGTGGTTGACAAGTGCATACAAGACAGGGTTTAATATAGACAAACAGGATTTACAGGCTTCACAAAACTTGGAAAGGAACCGGAAAAAGAATGGCCACGATTAAAGAAATTGCAAAGAAGTGCGGAGTGTCGGCTGCAACAGTTTCCAATATATTGAACGGAAAGCCGGGAGCCAGTGAAGCTACCAGGGAAATGGTGCTGAAAACGGCGGAGAAAATGGAGTATATGCCCAGTTATGTTGCCAAGAGCCTGAAAACGAAAAATACCAGGAACATCGGGGTGATCGCTGAGGATATGACAATCTTCAGTATTCCTGATATTATCGACGGGATCACAGAGTACTGCGAGAAGGTGGATTATAAGATCCTGCTGACAAACCTGCGCCTTTATAAGAAATATAATGACAGATACTATCATAGAGAAGACTATTTCGGAACTGTGAAGCAGGAGGTTAAGAAATTTGTAGCTATGCAGACGGAGGGGATCATTTATGTGACTGCCCATGAGAGGATCATGCACTGCATACCGGAAGATCTGCCGATCCCTGCGGTAATGGCCTATGGATATACGGAGAGCAGGAAAGTTCCCTCTGTTGTGGTAGATGACCAGGACGGGGCCTATGGGCTGATCCATTATCTGATAGAGAAAGGTCACAGGCGGATCGGTGTGATCAGCGGCAAGCCAGACAGTATCCATACCCAGGACAGACTTCTGGGATACCAAAAAGCTCTGAGAGACAGCCAGATCATTTATGATCCCGAACTGGTATGCTGCGGAGACTGGACAAGAGAGTCAGGCTATCAATGTGTGGAAAAACTGCTGAAACAGGATGTGACGGCAGTCTTTTGTATGAACGACCTGATGGCCGGAGGCGTATATGACCGTACAGATGAACTGGGGATCCGGATACCCGATGATCTATCGGTGGTGGGATATGATAACCGGGAACTCTCCAGCTACTATAAACCGCCCCTTACGACTATAGAGCTTCCTCTTCATGACATCGGATATCGGGCGGCAGAGGTAATGATGGAGCTTTTGGCGGGAGGGATAAAGACAGGGGGTAGAGAACTGATCTATCAGGTTCCCTGCAGTAAGCTGATCCGCCAGTCTGTAAAGAATATCGGCGGTATAGAAAAATAATTAAGATGGTACAAGTTGAAAAAGATGGTACAAGTTCTGAAAAAGAGCCCGAAAAACGCTTTCATTTAAAAAGCGCTTTTCGGGCTCTTTTTTTGATGTTTTGCACAAAGAAAAAGTCCGAAATCAAAGAAAAAGGAAAGAAATCAGAAGATAAAATTTATGCAATATTTATATACTTAAACGATTTAAATAATCAATAAGTTGTGTAAAAAATAAAAAAGTTAGAAAAAGAGAGAAAAATTAAGAAAATAGACAATATATAGAAACATATAAAAATATATACAAATATATGCGTTTTATTTATAGGAAGAAGGTATGGTATAAATAAGATAACCAAAGGAAACTTGCACAAAATATTGAATCATAAAGGTTGAAAGTGCTACATTATATAAAAAAGGTAAGAGAAGATATATGGGTAAATAAGTCAAAAAAGGGCATTTCCAATTAAACGATTAAGAAATATAACAGACAAGTTTAAAGGTTGGACCACAGGTAAAGGAGAGCAGCGGAGAATGGAAAAAGAAAGACTTGCAGATATTTCTCTGAAAAATATCACGATTACCGATAAGTTCTGGAATAAATACAGAAGTCTGGTAAAAGAAGTGATCATTCCCTATCAGTGGAATACACTTAATGACAATGTGCCGGATGCAGAGCCCAGCCATTGTATCGAGAACTTCCGTATTGCAGCGGGAGAAAAGACAGGAGAGTTTGCCGGAGCGGTATTTCAGGATACGGATGTGGCTAAATGGCTGGAAGCAGTGGGCTATGTACTGGAATCCCAGGGACGGGATGAAAAACTGGAGAAGCTGGCAGATGATACTATTGATCTGATCGGAAGAGCCCAGGAACCGGATGGTTATCTGAATACATATTTTACTATAAAGGAACCGGAAAGACGCTGGACTAACTTAAAGGAAGGTCATGAACTCTATACGGCGGGTCATATGATCGAGGCTGCAGTGGCTTACTATCAGGCCACCGGAAAGAAAAAGTTTCTGGAAATCGTAATGAAATTCGCGGATCTGATCAGTGAAAAGTTTGGCCCTGAGGAGGGAAAATGCCACGGATATCCCGGTCATCCGGAGATTGAGCTGGCGCTGGTAAAGCTTTACCGGGTAACAGGGAAGAAGAATTACCTGGATACTGCGAAATTTTTTGTAGACGCCAGAGGAGTGGGAGAAAATTATTTCTTCCAGGAGGAAAAAGGAGAAAAATATCAGCAGATATTTCCTGAATTTGCCGGTTATGTGCCGGAATATTCCCAGTCTCATCTGCCTGTAAGGGAACAGAAAACTGCAGAAGGACATGCGGTGAGAGCGGTATATCTCTACAGCGCCATGGCGGATCTGGCTTATGAATATCAGGATGAATCTCTTCTGGAAGCCTGTGAAACTCTTTGGAAAAACATGGTGACTAAAAGAATGTATATCACAGGAGGAATTGGTTCTTCCGGTCTTCTGGAAAGATTCACCACAGACTATGATCTCCCCAATGACAGAAATTATGCAGAGTCCTGTGCATCTATCGGTCTCGCAATGTTTGGAAAACGGATGGGACAGATCACAAAAGATGCAAAGTATGCAGATGTTATGGAGAAAGCTTTGTACAACACAGTTTTGGCAGGGATTGCCATGGATGGAAAAAGCTTCTTTTATGTAAATCCGTTGGAAGTTTGGCCGGATAACTGCATGAACCGCACATCTATGGAGCATGTGAAGCCGGTGCGGCAGAAATGGTTTGGCGTGGCATGCTGCCCTCCGAATATTGCCAGGACCCTGGCTTCCCTGGGACAGTATATATATGGGGAAGATGAAGATTTGATTTATGTAAACTTATATGTTTCCAATGAAACAGAGACGCAGATAAAAGGTATTCCCTGTAAGATCACTATGGACAGTGATTTCCTTTCTACAGGAAATGTGAAGATCTCTTTAAGATCCCAAGAGGACACAAAAGGAAAACTGGCTCTGAGAGTTCCGGGATATGTGAAAAGCTTCCAGGTCTACAGAAACGGGGAGGAAATCTTAAATCCCCTGATCGAGAAGGGCTACCTGATCCTGGAAGAGTTAAAGGAGGAGGAAATGATCACGATCTCCTGTGACATGAAAGCCAAATTCATCCATGCTAATCCGGAGGTACGGGCAGATGAAGGCAAAGTTGCCATTATGAGAGGCCCCCTGGTCTACTGCCTGGAAGAAACAGATAATGGCAGAAACCTTTCCTCTTTATACGTGGATACAAAGGCAGGGCTTACAGAAACCTATGAAGAAGATCTTTTGGGCGGTGTGGTAACCGTAACCGCCAGAGGAAAGCGTATTTCCAATACCGGCTGGGATGAGGAAGACTTGTACAAAGAACAGGAGACCCGGCTGGAGGATGTAACCTTAAAGGCAGTTCCCTACTGCAACTGGGGAAACAGAAAGACGGGAGAGATGGCCGTCTGGATCAAAGAACTTTTGTAAAACTTATTGCTGTATCATACAGAAGCGGAGACTTCTGATTTGATAAAAATATAATACAAGGGAGGACACTATATGAAGAAAAAAGTGTTGGCTGCATTATTATGTGCGGCAATGGCAGGAACCATGTTGGCAGGCTGCGGCGGATCCGGAGATGGTGAAGGCGGCGGAGACAGCGCAGGATCAAGAGACATGGGCGTGGAAGGCGAAGATGTTACAGAACTTACTGTCTGGACCTTCGTTGAAAACCATCAGGATTTCTACACAGAAATGGCTGAGAAATGGAATGAGGAAAATCCTGACAAGCAGGTAAACCTGGTTCTCTCCAACATGGCTTATGATGATATGCACAACAAGCTGTCACTGGCTCTGGAGTCCGGAGAAGGCGCACCTGACGTAGTGGATATCGAAGTTGGCAAATTCCCGGCATTTATGGTTGGAGATATCGGCCTGCTGGATCTGACAGACGCTATCGCACCATACAAAGATAAAGTTGTAGAATCCAGACTGGATCTGTACTCCAAAGATGGAAAATACTATGGATTCCCGACCCACGTTGGTACCACAGTTGCTTTCTACAATACAGAAGCTCTGGAAGCGGCAGGTATTGATTATACAACTATCAAGACCTGGGATGATTTCAAAAATGCAGGTGTAGCTTATCATGAAGCTACAGGCAAGACCTTCGCAGCAGCTGAGACTACAGCACAGTGGATGATCAACCTGATGCTGGCTCAGAAGGGCGGAGATTATCTGACAGAAGACGGCGAACTGGATGTAAACAACGAGATCATGGTTGAAGTACTCCAGTACATCAAAGATATGCAGGATGCCGGCGCTGTTGCGACAATCGCAGGCGGACAGCCGGATAATGAAGAGGCTTATCCTCTGTACAACAGCGGTGAGGTAGCTGTAGCGATCATGCCGTTCTGGCAGACAAGCCGTTATACAACTTACATGACAGACCTGTCCGGTAAAGTTGCTATCGCAGCTCCTCCGGTATTTGGCGACAATGATGTTGTTAAAACAATCGGCGGCGGCGGAACAGGTACAGCAGTTGTAGCTTCCAGTCCTAACGCAGATCTGGCAGCAGAAGTATTCGCTTACATCAAGCTCTCTGATGAGGCCAGCAACGAGATCTACAACGTACTTGGTTTTGACCCTGTAAACACTGCAGTTTGGACAGATACTGCTCTTACAGAGAACCCGGACAACCAGTTTGTTCAGTACTTTAACACAAAACCATTTGCTCCGCTGTTAGAGCTTCAGGACAGCATCGGCTTACTGAAATCTGCTACAGATGAAAAGATGCCTTCTATCAACAATGTATTTACAACCCAGACTCTGAATGATATCTTTGAGTCCGGCGTTGATGTGCAGGAAGCTCTGGACGCTGCTCAGGAGCAGTTAGAGAACGAATTTGCATCATAAGTTTTGCAGGATCACAAAATAAAAAAGAAGTGACGGGTGGGATGCGGGCTACGTCCTGCATCCCACTTACTATATAGCAGGGTGCTCCCGGGAGCTCTGTGCTATATAGTAAGAAAAGAAAAATTTAGAGAAAGGGGTCTGATACAGTATGAGTAAAGTGAAAAGGTTTTTCTATTCCCAGAAAGCTGCGCCTTATGTATTCATACTCCCGTTTGTGTTGACCATTATCCTGTTCTGGATCGCGCCTATCGCCAATGGTGTTCTTCTCAGTTTCCAGGATGTGTTGAAGGATGAATGGGTAGGATTTGATAATTATTCCAGGCTGATCAGTGATAAAATGTTTTATAAAGCTGTGTATAACAGTATGAAATACATGATCGGAACACTGATCCTCCTGATTCCGTTTCCCATGCTTTTTGCCACTTTGCTGAACAGCAAGCTGATGAAAGGCGCCGGATTTTTTAAATCCGTATATTTCCTGCCGGCTCTGACATCTGTAGTAGTAGCCGGTACCATCTTCCGTCTGATGTTCGGTGAGATGGACACAGCTCTGGCAAACCAGATCATGGGTATTCTCGGACAGTCTCCGATCAAATGGCTGAAAGGCGAGTGGACCGGTTATGCAGTTCTGCTGATCGTAGCATGCTGGAGATGGACAGGCGTTAATATTCTGTATTTCCTGGCAGGACTGCAGAGTATTGATACAGAACTGTATGAAGCTGCTTCCATCGACGGAGCTAATAAATGGCAGCAGTTCCTGAAAATTTCCGTGCCTCTGTTAAAACCTACAACCGTATACGTTCTGACCATCAGTATCTATGCAGGTCTGGCTATGTTCCTGGAGTCCTTCATGCTGTGGAAAGGAAACAACTCTCCTCAGAACATCGGTCTTACTATTGTGGGATACCTGTACAGACAGGGTATTGAGAAGAGGGCTATGGGCTATGCCTGTGCCGTAGGTCTGGTACTGTTAGTCGTGGTTATGATCATCAATATGATCCAGCTGGTAGCCACAGGCACATTTAAGAAGGAGGAGAGATAATATGGCAATGGATACAATCGGAAAAAGCCAGAAAAAGAAAAATGCAGTGGCAACAGTTCTGATGATCATACTTTTTACGATCCTTGCGATCTTGATCATACTGCCTATATACGCTATCTTTATGGCCAGTTTTCATCCGGGCAACTTCCTTCTTCAGTATGGGCTGAACCTGGATCCGGACTTTGCAAATATGACCTTGTCCAATTATGTGCTGCTGTTTACCGGAGACCATGACTACTGGATCTGGTTTGGAAACAGTTTGCTGCTGACAGTGCTTACTGTTGTGCTGACCCTGGTGATCAGCTCCTTTGTAGCCTATGGATTTGCAGCTTATGATTTTAAAGGGAAGAACTTCTTCTTTGTGATCGTGCTGATCATTCTGTCTATTCCTTTTGAAGTTATCATGCTTCCTCTTTACAAGCAGATTTCTACCTGGGGAATGATGGACAGCTATGTGGCGGTTGTGCTGCCTTTCCTGGCCCATGCGTCAACCATCTTCTTCTTCCGTCAGTACCTTCTGGGACTGCCAAAATCTCTGATCGAGGCCGGACGTATTGACGGAGCTACAGAGTACGGTATTTTCTTTAAGCTGATCGTGCCGATCATGAAACCTGCATTCTCCGCTATGGCGATCTTAAACGGTATGAATGCATGGAATAACTATATGTGGCCGCTGCTGGTAATCCGTTCCTCCAGCAAGTACACACTGACCATTGGTCTGAATACACTGATCAATCCATATGGAGATAACTACAGCCTGCTGGTTGTAGGATCGGTATTCTCCATTATTCCGATCTTTATCTTGTTTATCTGCTTCCAGAGATACTTTATCGAAGGTATGACAGCAGGAGCTGTAAAAGGATAATACATAGACAAAAAGACCATCCTGTGAACAGCAGAATCTGCAGAGTTTCACAGGATGGCCTTTTCTTTTTCAGATAAATGAGAGAGGGCCTGTCAGAGAAAGGCTTGTAACGGAAAGAAGATAAAGAAATCTGTGCAGATTTAATCCTGGAGGGGTGTATAAGAAACTACTACCTGGATGTCCTGATTATAGTTTCCGAAGCCCTTTCCGAACAGAGTAAGTCCTCCGGGATGATCGGCATTTTCAGATACCATGAATTTAAAGCGGAGAGAGCTTTTGTAGTCAAGAGAAAACTGCCCAATGGCTACATCAGAAATTTTCCTTCCATCTATGAAAGTGCCGTTTTTATTGATGATCAGGGTCTTCAGGAGACCATACTGATTCCAGGTGGGGAGCCACCATCCGGGCGTGAAAAGTCCATGGATATCTCCGAAATCTCCAGGGCTGGTCCAGGTGCCTACAGGGGTTTCGTTGAGAAAGAAGGTAATGTCAGATGGCCAGTCGTTGTTGGTTCCCGGGGCTTCTGAGGCAATCTCTACAGAGAGGATCAGCTGTTCTACCTCACAGTGAGGCGGGAGAAAGTTGGGAATGAGATATTCTACATATCCCCTGGAGAACCAGAGGATTCCAGCATGGGTCCGCTGGGGATGGGCAAAATATCTGGGGTCGTCCACTTCTCCGATGAGGCTTTTCCGGGAAGCGATGCCGCAGGTGGGAGACACCTGATAATCGGTGTACTGGCCCACGGGAATATCCACAGAGTAAAGATTTTTGTTTTCTTCCGGAATCTGAGGCATAACATCAATGAGGATCCTGTCTGTGTGGACCCGGCAGAGCTTTTGGTTGCCGTGGCCTTCATGTTCGGAGAGGACGCTGACCAGTCCACATTCTTCCAGCTTTTTTATATGGCTGGTAAGAGCTCCGTTGGTGATCCCCAGACTTCCGGCGATCTCATTCATATTCATTTCGCCCTTTTCCAGCAGCAGCTTAATGATCTGGATGCGGAGATCAGATCCCAGGGCTTTATAAAGGTCTATACCATCTTCAATTTTTTTAATATGCAGCATAGGCGGACTCCTTTGTTACGGTGTGTTATAGATAGAATAAGAGTTAAACTTTGGTATTATTATAAGTGAAAATTCGGACTTAGGCAACAAAAGTATTTTACTTAGAACTAAATATGGATAAAAATTTTACAAAACCTCTGTTGACACACAGGCATTATCTCAATATAATATAGACAAAAGTAAAATAATTAAGAAAAATATAAAAATATATAAGGAGGAAACACACATGAGCAGAAGAGCAAAAATGGTTCTGGATAAAGAGTTCCAGATCTCCAAAATTGACGAGAGAATCTATGGCTCCTTTATCGAACATCTGGGAAGGGCCGTATATGAGGGTATCTATCAGCCGGGACATCCTGCAGCAGATGCCGACGGATTCCGTCAGGATGTAGTACAGCTGGTTAAAGAGCTGAATGTGCCCATCATCCGTTATCCGGGAGGAAACTTTGTATCCAATTTCTACTGGGAAGATTCTGTTGGACCAGTGGAAGAGAGACCTCACAGACTGGAGCTGGCCTGGAGAAGCCTGGAGAAAAACGAGATTGGTCTAAATGAATTTTCCAAATGGGCAAAACAGGTAAATTCACAGGTGATGATGGCCGTAAATCTGGGAACCAGAGGGATCTCAGATGCCTGCAATCTGCTGGAATACTGCAACCATCCCTCAGGAACCAAATACAGCGACCTGCGTATCAAGCATGGAGTAAAAGAGCCTCACAACATTAAAGTGTGGTGTCTGGGAAATGAAATGGACGGCCCGTGGCAGATCGGGCACAAGACTATGGAAGAGTACGGCCGCCTGGCGGAAGAAACAGCAAAGGCTATGCGCCTCATCGATCCTACTATTGAGCTGGTTTCCTGCGGAAGTTCCAACAGAGACATGCCGACCTTCCCGGATTGGGAGGCAGTTACACTGTCCCATACCTATGACTATGTAGATTACATTTCCATGCATCAGTACTATGGAAACAGAGATGATGACAGCAACGATTACCTGGCTCAGTCTGATGATATGGACGACTTTATCCGTACTATTATCGCTACCTGCGACTATGTAAAAGCGAAAAAACGCAGTAAAAAGACCATGAACTTAAGTTTTGACGAGTGGAATGTATGGTTTCATTCTAATGCTGCTGACGATGATATTACAGAGAACCATCCATGGCAGGTGGCTCCGCCGATGCTGGAAGATATCTATAACTTTGAAGACGCTCTTCTGGTAGGACTTATGCTGATCACTTTGATGAAACATGCAGACCGCGTAAAAATGGCCTGCCTGGCCCAGCTGGTAAATGTTATTGCTCCTATTATGACAGACGCCGCAGGGGGCGCATGGAAGCAGACCATCTTCTATCCCTTTATGCATGCTTCTAAATACGGAAGAGGCATTGCCCTCCAGCCGGTAGTTTCCGGAACAAAGCATGCTACGGCAAAACATGATGAGATCACAGACGTAGAATCTATCGCTGTATACAACGAAGAAAAAGATGAAGTGACCATTTTTGCTGTAAACCGTAATCTGGAGGAAGATGTAGAGCTGACAACAGATGTGAGAAGCTTTGAAGGATACAGAGTATTAGAACACATTGTTATGGAGAACGAAGACCTGAAGGCAGTGAACAGCCTGACTGAGCAGAAAGTTTGCCCTGTAAAAGCTGACGGCAGAACAAAGCTGGATGGCGGTATTGCCACAAGCGTTCTGAAGAAAGCTTCCTGGAACGTGATCCGTCTGGGGAAATAAAAAGATAGACAGAAATACGGAATATTATATGGGCAGTCATTTTTGGATTGTCTTATGAAAGAGGAGAAAATATATGACAAAATTTGTGATCAATCCAAATGTAAAGAAAAGCAAGATCCACAAGGAAATCTACGGACATTTTTCCGAACACCTGGGAAGATGTATCTATGAGGGAATGTATGTAGGGGAAGACTCTCCAATCCCTAATGTAAACGGTATGCGTACCGATGTAGTGGAAGCCTTAAAGGAAATGAAGATTCCTGTACTTCGCTGGCCGGGCGGCTGCTTCGCTGATGAGTATCACTGGAAAGACGGAGTAGGCCCAAAAGAAAACAGAAAGAAAATCATCAATACTCACTGGGGCGGTGTTGTAGAAGATAACAGCTTTGGTACCCATGAGTTCTTTGAACTGTGCCGTCAGTTGGGATGCGAGGCCTATGTAAATGGAAACGTAGGCAGCGGAACTGTACAGGAAATGTCAGAATGGGTAGAATATATGACCTTTGACGGAGTATCCCCCATGGCAGACTGGAGAAAAGAAAACGGTCATGAAGACTCCTGGGATGTGGCTTTCTTTGGGGTAGGCAATGAGAACTGGGGATGCGGTGGAAACATGACGCCGGAATTTTACGCTAATGAGTACCGGAGATATCAGACTTATGTGAGAGACTATAAGGCAGATAAGAAAATCTACAAGATCGCCTGCGGTCCAAACGTAGATGACTATGAGTGGACAGAAGGAGTTATGTCGACCTGCTTCCGCCACAGCCAGCCTTTCCAGCATGGATTTATGGATGGTCTTTCTCTTCATTATTATACCCATCCAGAAGGCTGGGAGATCAAGGGAAGCGCCACAGACTTTGATGATAAGGTATGGTATAAGACCCTGAGCAAAACCCTCTATATGGAAGAGCTGATCCGCCGCCATGGAGCTATCATGGACAAGTATGATCCTAAAAAAGAAATCGGTCTGATCGTTGACGAGTGGGGAACCTGGTTCACCGTAGAGCCGGGAACCAATCCAGGATTCCTTTATCAGCAGAACACTATGAGAGACGCTCTGGTGGCTGGTATTAACCTGAACATCTTTAACAAACACAGCGACCGTGTACGGATGGCCAATATCGCTCAGATTGTCAATGTACTTCAGTCTGTAATCCTTACAGAAGGAGAAAAGATGATCAAGACTCCTACC
>DWUX01000225.1 GCA_019120545.1 Candidatus Blautia stercoripullorum
ACAATGATAAAAGTCTCCTTTTGATCAATTCCGGTATGGCGCCTTTAAAGCCATACTTTACCGGGGCTGAGATCCCGCCGAGACGGAGAGTGACTACCTGTCAGAAATGTATCCGTACAGGAGATATTGAAAATGTAGGAAAGACTGCCCGCCACGGCACTTTCTTTGAAATGCTGGGAAACTTTTCTTTTGGCGATTATTTTAAACATGAAGCCATTGCCTGGTCCTGGGAATTCCTCACTGAGGTAGTAGGACTGGATCCGGACAGACTGTATCCGTCAGTATATCTGGATGATGACGAGGCTTTTGAGATCTGGAATAAGGAGATCGGTATTCCCGCTGACAGGATCTACCGTTTCGGAAAAGAAGATAATTTCTGGGAACACGGCGCAGGTCCCTGTGGTCCATGTTCAGAGATCTACTATGACAGAGGAGAAAAATACGGCTGCGGCAAACCGGACTGTACGGTAGGCTGCGACTGCGACCGGTACATGGAGATCTGGAACAACGTATTCAGCCAGTTTAATAATGACGGAGAAGGTCATTATACAGAACTGATCCAGAAAAATATTGATACAGGTATGGGACTGGAGCGTCTGGCTTCTGTAGTTCAGGATGTAGATTCTATCTTTGATGTAGATACACTCTGCGCTTTGAGAAATAAAGTGTGTGAGCTGGCTCATACCGAGTATAAGAAAGATGAAGAAAAGGACGTTTCTATCCGTCTGATCACAGACCATATCCGTTCCGCTACCTTTATGATCTCTGACGGTATCATGCCTACCAATGAAGGAAGAGGCTATGTGCTCCGCCGTCTGATCCGCCGGGCTGCCCGTCATGGACGTCTTCTGGGCATTCAGGGCAAGTTCCTGGCAGAACTGAGCGCTACGGTGATCGAAGGATCCAAAGACGGATATCCGGAACTGGAAGAGAAGAAAAGCTTTATCTTCCAGGTTCTTACCAAGGAAGAAGAACAGTTTAATAAAACCATCGACCAGGGTCTCCATATCCTCGGAGAGATGGAAGAGGCCATGGAAAAAGAAGGAAAGAAAGAGCTGTCAGGAGATGACGCCTTTAAACTTTATGATACCTATGGATTTCCTCTGGATCTGACAAAGGAGATCCTGGAGGAGAAGGGATATACAGTAGACGAAGAAGGCTTTAAGAAATCTATGGACGTTCAGAGAGAAACAGCCAGAAAAGCCAGAGAAGTGACCAACTATATGGGGGCTGACGCTACAGTATATGACCAGATCGATCCATCCATTACCACAGAGTTTGTAGGATACGACCACCTGGTATGGGATTCCAAGGTAACGGTTATGACTACCCAGGAAGAAGTGACGGAAGCGCTCACAGAAGACCAGAGAGGAACCATATTTGTAGAACAGACGCCTTTCTACGCTACCATGGGCGGCCAGGAAGGAGATAAAGGCGTTATTACTATCGGGGATTCCGAATTCAAAGTGGAAGATACCATTCACCTGAGAGGCGGAAAGGTAGGCCATGTAGGTGTTCTTACGAAAGGTATGATCAAAGTGGGAGACGTGGTGACACTACATGTGGACGAGGCAGGAAGAGCAGACTGCTGTAAGAACCACAGCGCCACCCATCTGCTTCAGAAAGCCTTAAAGACAGTCCTGGGCTCTCATGTAGAGCAGAAGGGATCTCTGGTAACACCGGACAGACTCCGTTTTGACTTTGCTCATTTCCAGGCTATGACACCGGAAGAACTGGCACAGACAGAAGCCCTGGTAAATAAGGAAATCCAGGCCAATCTGCCTGTACGGACAGATATCATGACCATTGACGAGGCAAAGAAAACCGGGGCTATGGCTCTGTTTGGAGAAAAATACGGAGAAAAGGTCCGTGTAGTATCTATGGGAGATTTTTCCAAGGAACTGTGCGGAGGTACTCATGTGCCGAACACCGGAGTGATCACTACCTTTAAGATCGTGTCAGAAAGCGGAATCGCCGCAGGTGTACGCCGTATCGAGGCCCTTACCGGAGACAGTGTATTCGCTTACTATAAAGAAATCGAAAAACGTCAGGGAGAGATCGCAGCTATGCTGAAGACCACCCCGGCTGAGATCGAAGAGAAAATCGCTCACCTTCAGGCAGAAGTAAAAGCTCTCCACAGTGAAAACGAATCTCTGAAGGCCAAGATGGCTCAGGATGCTGTAGGAGATGTAATGAGCCAGGTACAGGAAATCAAAGGTGTGAAACTCCTGGCAACAGCTCTTGAAGACGTGGATATGAACGGACTGAGAGATCTGGGCGATCAGTTAAAGGAAAAACTGGGTGAAGGCGTTGTTGTTCTTGCCAGTGTCAACGGCGGAAAAGTAAATCTTCTCGCCATGGTTACAGACCAGGCTCAGAAAGCCGGCGCTCATGCTGGAAATCTGATCAAAGGAATCGCGGCCATCGTAGGCGGAGGCGGCGGCGGACGCCCGAATATGGCTCAGGCCGGAGGCAAGAATCCGGAAAAAGTACCGGAAGCATTAAAGGCAGCAGGGGATATTTTGGCGGACCAGATAAAATAATGCAGGTTTTTAAGAAAAATTAATCCAAACCAGTTGACGTATGACAAAAATCTGCTATAATGGTTTGTGTGCAAAAAAATACCCAGACAGTTGTATTATGCACAATTTACAGCTGGAGGGAGGTTAGGTGTGAGACTATGTCAAACGTAATCGTAAAAGAGAACGAGACTTTGGATAGCGCTTTACGTCGTTTCAAGCGTAGCTGTGCTAAGGCCGGCATTCAGCAGGAAATCCGTAAAAGAGAGCATTACGAAAAACCTAGTGTTCGTCGTAAGAAAAAATCTGAAGCAGCTAGAAAACGTAAATATAATTAATGTGCAGTAAAAGCCTCTGGAGCGTACCAGAGGCTTTTTTACGAGACTTCTTTTCAAAGCCCTGGATTTTCCAGGAGATAAACAAAATAAGGATAGATTTATGAAAAAGTTTATAGATATCGTATCCAGCAGGATCTTTCTTACGGCAGTAGCAGTGCTTCTCCAGCTGGTATGGATATTTGCGGTACTTTGGGGAATGGGAGCTTTTTCCGGTCATCTGATGAATCTTATCAGTATACTCAGCCTGATTCTGGTGCTTTGGATCGTTAATAAAAAGATCAATCCGTCCTATAAGCTGGCCTGGACGATTCTGATTTTGGCAGTACCTGTTTTCGGAGTGATTATTTACCTGCTTTTCGGTCAGTCCAGAGTTGCCAGAAAGATGACTCAGGATTCGCAGACAGTATTGAAAAAAATTGCCAATTATTTTAAAGAAGATAAAAAGACCAGGGAAGATCTGGAAAACACGGATTTAGGCGCTGCTATCCAGTCCGCTTATATCCGGGATTTTGCGGGATTTCCTGTCCATGAAAATACCTCTACTAAGTATTATGCTGTAGGCGATGATATGTTTATAGACATGCTGGAGGATCTGAAAAAGGCGGAACATTACATTTTTCTGGAATATTTTATTATCCGGGAAGGCAGGATGTGGGGAGAAATTCTGGAAGTTTTGGAGAAAAAAGTAAAACAGGGGGTAGATGTCCGTCTTATCTATGATGATATGGGATGTGTAAATACTCTGCCTCATAAATATTATAAGAAACTCCAGGAAAAGGGAATCAAATGCGCGGCTTTTAATCCAGTAAGACCAATCTTAAATATTGTATTGAACAACCGGGATCATCGAAAGATTCTGGTAATTGACGGACACACAGGATACACCGGAGGGCTGAATCTGGCAGATGAGTATATTAATGAGCTGGAAAGGTTCGGACACTGGAAGGACACAGGGGTGAGGATCTATGGTCAGGGAGTCTGGAATCTGACGGTAATGTTTCTGCAGATGTGGTCTGTGATCACCAGGACCCAGGTCCAGTTTCCGGCTTACGGCCCTTACGTTTATCATACCGAAGAATTTGAAAACGATGGATTTGTCCAGCCATACGGAGATTCTCCTCTGGACGGAGAGGTGGTAGGAGAGAATGTCTATCTGAATATGATCAATCAGGCAAAGAAATATATTTATATATCCACCCCCTATCTGATCATAGACAACGAGATGATGACAGCTCTTTGCCTGGCTTCTAAAAAGGGAGTAGATGTGCGGATCATCACCCCGGGAATTCCGGATAAAAAAATGGTCTTTCTGCTTACCCAGTCTTATTACGAACAGCTGATCAGCGCAGGCGTAAGGATCTATGAGTATACACCAGGTTTTATTCATGCAAAAAATTTTGTCTGTGATGATGAGTTCGCTGTAGTAGGAACTATTAATCTGGACTACCGGAGTCTTTATCTTCATTTTGAATGCGGAGTCTGGATGTATCAGTGCCAGGCTGTGGGACAGGTGAAGGAAGATATGATGAAAACATTTGAGATCAGCGAGGAAATTCCTCTGGACTGGTGTCTGAAACAGAATGTGGTACGCAGAGCGGGACAGAGTATACTCCGGCTTTTTGCGCCGATGCTTTAAAAAATTGCATATTTTTTCTCAAGTCTGCTTACAATAGTTTAAGAGGATTTTTGGAGCGGGTATATGACAGGCAGAGCAGCGGGATTTATCATGGCAGGGATTCTTTTGATCTCTGCCATATTTGCAGGAAGAACAGTGACCGTAAAGGCAGAGGAGGGGGAATTGATCACCTCTCCTCATGGGGTTCTTATGGAGGCATCCACAGGACAGATCATCTATGAGAAAGATATGGATACCAGGGTAAAGCCGGCCAGTATTACAAAGATTATGACATTGCTTCTGATCTTTGATGAGCTGGCAAAAGGAAACTTACATATGGAGGATCAGGTAGTCACCAGTGCCTATGCCAAATCAATGGGAGGTTCTCAGGTATTTCTGGAAGAAGGCGAAAAGCAGAGTGTGGAGACTATGATCAAATGCATCGTCATAGCTTCAGGGAATGATGCCAGTGTGGCTATGGCAGAGCATATAGCAGGCAGTGAGGGCGAGTTTGTCAAGAGGATGAATGAGAGAGCGACAGGACTTGGGATGGAGAATACTCATTTTGAGGACTGCTGCGGGCTGACAGAATCAGATAATCACTATACCAGCGCCCATGATGTAGCGATCATGTCCAGAGAACTGGTGACAAAATATCCTAAAGTCCTGGAATATTCCTCTGTGTGGATGGAAAATATTACCCATGAGACCGCAAAGGGAACTTCAGAGTTTGGGTTGACCAATACCAATAAACTGATCCGCAGCTATGATGGCTGTGTGGGGCTGAAAACGGGGAGTACCAGTGTGGCTAAATACTGTGTCAGCGCTGTGGCTCAGAGAAATGGGATTACATTGATCAGTGTTGTTATGACAGCCCCGGATTATAAAGTGCGTTTCTCTGATGCCGCTGCTATGCTGAATCTGGGATTCGGATGTTGTAAATTGTATGTAGACAGTAGCCCTGAGAAGCTGCCCAAGATTTCTTTAAAGGGAGGAGTGGCAGATCAGACTGCCTGTGAGTATGCAGAAGAATTTCGATATCTGGATACTACAGGTGCATCTCTGGAAAATATCGAAAAGAAAATTGTTCTGCCGGATTCTGTCCAGGCACCTGTAGTCAAAGGAGACAAGGCGGGAACAGCAGAATACTATCTGGATGGAAAGAAAATCGGGAGTGTTGACCTCCTTTTCAGCCAGAACTGCCAAGAGGCAGGATATATTGACTGTCTGAAAAAAATATGGGATATTTTTTTATAAAATAGTTATTGCAACTGTATGCCTTTTATACTATAATGACCGGGTTGTCAAAAGCAGGCAGGAGAGATATCTGTTTTGTGACGGCAAATCCAAATGATTTATAAGGCAGGAGTTGAAATGGCTGAAAGAGATGTACAGACAGATATGACGGCTGGAAGCCCGTCAAAAATTATTTTGAATTTTACTATACCTATTTTTATCGGAAACATTTTTCAACAATTTTATAACATGGCGGATACGGTTATTGTGGGAAAATTTGTAGGGACCGGAGCTTTGGCTGCTGTAGGAAGCGTAGGTACTATTGTTTTTCTGATCATAGGTTTTCTTCAGGGACTGACGGCGGGATTCTCTGTCCTTACGGCTCAAAGGTACGGGGCAGGAGATATGAATAATATGAGAAAATCCGTAGGAACAGCCTGTTTCTTATCGGTGATCATTACTGTAGTAATGACTGCAGGAAGTATGGCATCAATGAAATCCCTTCTTTTATTTATGAATACCCCGGAGGATATATTTGCAGATGCTTATGCCTATATTATGATCATCTGCGGAGGAATCGGAGCCACTGTACTTTATAATCTTCTTTCCGGAATACTCAGAGCTTTGGGAGACAGTAAGACGCCTTTATATTTTCTGGTCTTATCTGCAGTTCTCAATATCGGCCTGGACCTGTTTTTTATTATTGTTTTTCATATGGGAGTGGCGGGAGCTGCTTACGCTACAGTAATATCTCAGGGAGTGTCTGGTGTGGGATGCCTGATTTATATTATAAAAAGGGTGCCGTTGCTGAGACTAAAAAAGGAAGAGTTCCGGCCGGAAGGATATCTGATAAGGATGGAAGTCGCAGTGGGCATTCCTATGGCTCTTCAGTATTCTATTACAGCAGTGGGAACTATGATGGTACAGTCGTCCCTAAATCTGCTTGGATCATTATCTGTGGCAGCCTTTACCGCGGCGAATAAGATAGAATCAGTAGTGACCCAGGCATATGTGGCACTGGGCACTACCATGGCAACCTACTGTGCCCAGAATATCGGGGCAGGAGATATCCGAAGAATACGCAGGGGATTCAAAAGCGCCACAGTTATGGGCAGCATCTATGGCGTTGCCTTGGCGATTCCTATGATGACGGTAGGAAAATACCTGGTATACTTTTTTGTTTCTCAGGATGTAGATGCTATCATTGGTCAGGTAGATATTTATCTGAAATGTGTGGGATTATTTTTGATCCCGCTGACTGTGGTGAATGTTTACCGCAATGGGATCCAGGGAATGGGATATGGACTTTTGCCTATGATGGCAGGAGTGGCAGAACTTTTAGGGAGAGGAACGGTAGCTTTGTGGGCAGCGGAAAAAAGGAGCTATATGGGAGCCTGCATGGCCAGTCCGGCAGCATGGATCCTGGCAGGAGGGCTTTTGCTGCTGATGTATTTCTGGATTATAAAGAAACAGAGCCGGTATTTGGAAAGATAAATGGAAAAGAGGGAGAGGACAGAAGGTTTGAAGCCTTTTGTTCTCTCTTTTCTTTTTTATGGAAATGGAGTAAGATATAAGAAAATTTGCGAGGTAAAAAAGTGAAGAAATTTATTACAGCCAAGTATCAGATAGAATCAGATAAAATAGAGAGGGCTTTTACGATAGGCATGGTCAGTGATCTGCATAACGTAGTATTTGGAGAAAAAAATCAGAGACTCCTGGAAAAAATCAGGGAGATAAAGCCGGATCTTTTGGTGATCCCGGGAGATCTGGTCCTGGGAAAGCCGGATGCCTCTCTGAAAGAACCGGAGGACTTTCTTAGAAAAGCAGTAAAAGTTGCGCCTGTTTTCTATGCGCCTGGAAATCATGAACAGAGGATGAAACTATATCCCAAAGTTTATGGAAGAGAATATCTGGAATATGAAAAGAGAGTGCAGCAGATGGGAGTAAAAATCCTTGAAAATCGGACGGAAAGGGTTTTGATAAAGGGACAGACTGTCGTAGTCTCAGGACTGGCGATCCCTTATGAATATTATTTAAAAAGGGAGAAAAAACTGGAGAAAAAAGATCTGGTGCGGCTGTTGGGCGAAGCGGATAAAGAGTACTTTCAGATACTTTTGGCCCACACTCCCAAGTATGCCGGAACTTATTTGGAATGGGGAGGAGATCTGATCTTTTCCGGGCATTATCACGGGGGGATGGCTCGTCTTCCTGTTCTGGGAGGGGTTATCAGCCCTGATTGGAGGCTGTTTCCAAGATATTGCAGAGGAAAATTCAGCCGAGACGGGAGCAGCCTTATTGTTGGCGCTGGTCTGGGAGAGCATACCATCCCCATCCGGTTTTTAAATCCAAGGGAACTGGTAGTAGTACGCTGTGTGCCCAAAAACAGATTGGAGAAAGGAACGATAAAATGAGCAGAGAAGGTTTAAAAGCAGTGGGAGATAATATTGAGAAGGTAATCGTAGGAAAACGAGACGTGATCGACCTGATCCTTGCCGCAATAGTGGCCCAGGGACATGTGCTTTTGGAAGATGTGCCAGGCACCGGAAAAACAAAACTGGCAAAGGCTCTGGCAAAATCTATAAAAGGAAAATTCTCCAGAATCCAGTTTACCCCGGATCTGCTTCCCTCCGATGTGACGGGTCTGAACTATTATAATCAGAAAGAGGGAGAGTTCCGTTTTAAGCCGGGTCCTGTGTTCTGCCATGTGCTTCTGGCGGATGAGATCAACCGTGCAGCGCCGCGGACTCAGTCCAGTCTTCTGGAATGTATGGAAGAAAAGCAGGTGACTACAGAAGGCGAGACCAGAAAACTGGAGTCCCCTTTTTTGGTGGTCGCTACCCAGAATCCTATCGAGAATGCAGGAACTTTTCCTCTTCCGGAAGCCCAGATGGACAGGTTCCTTATGCGTCTGTCTCTGGGGATGCCTGAACGGGAGGAAGAACTTCAGATCCTGGAGCGCTTTGAAAAGGAAGATCCTCTGGATACTCTTGGAGCAGTAACTACTGTAGAAGAATTAAGAAGGGATCAGGAGGAGTATAAAAAGGTTTATGTACACCCGGAGCTGAAGGAATATCTGATAGACATCTGTGAGAGAACCAGAAATACAGGGGAGATCTTGAGCGGTGTCAGTCCCAGAGGAACGATTGCTCTTTATCAGGCAGTGCGCGCTTATGCTTATATACAAAACAGAGATTTTGCAGTACCTGAGGATATTAAAAAGCTGGCCGTGCCGGTGCTTTCCCACCGTCTGATCCTGGGCGGGGGATTTGCAAAAGGGGATGAACTGATCGCCAGGATTCTGAATGAAATCCCGGTGCCTACAGAGGAATGGGGAAGATAAGATGATTCTTTTACTTATACTGGCAGGAGGCATTCTGGCACAGATCCTGGCAGAAAAATATTATCAAAAGAACTGGGCGAGAGGACTGAAAGTGGAGGTTCGGTTTCAGGAGGAACCTGTACGTCAGGGAGGAGAAGGATTTCTTATGGAAATTATAGAGAATGAGAAGGGGCTGTTCCTTCCGGTTCTTCAGGCGGGATTTGCGGTAAGCAGAAATCTTTCCTTCGGGCAGGAAGAAAATACCAGTGTGTCTGACCAGAGCTATAAAAGAGATATTTTTTCTGTAATGGGAAGACAGAGGATCATCCGGAAGATTCCTTTTCGGACACTGGAAAGAGGATACTATGAAATTCAGAAAATTGACCTGGTGACCAGAGGAATTCTTTTGGCGGATGAACACTATGAAACACTTCTCTGCAATACATATCTTTATGTGTATCCAAAAAAAATTTCAGGAGAAAAATGGGAAACTCTTTTCCGCCGGATATCGGGAGTATATGAATCCAGGAAGCGGCTTTTGGAGGATCCTTTTCAATTTCGAGGGATCCGGGAGTATACACCGGAAGATCCCATGAATAAGATTAACTGGAAAGCCAGTGCAAGAACCGGCAGTCTTATGGTAAATCAGTTAAACTCAGCAGTATCCGGCAATGTCTGTATTCTTTTAGATGTAGAAGATGAGACAGTATGGAAGTATGAAGAAATTCATGAGGAAGGTATACGTCTGGCTGCCGCTGCGGCAGAATATTTCTTATCCCGTGGAATTGAAACAGGATTGATCACGAATGGGAGAGACTGTAAAGAAAAATCCGAACTGTTTCTGCCGGGCCAGTCAGGAAGGAGTCAGGAAGCAAAATTCCTCCAGTGTCTTTCCAGAATTGATCTGAGGCAGAAAAGCGGAAAGTTTTCCGATTGTCTGGAAAGAAAAAAAGAGTTTCTGACTGCTAAGTAAAGTCTCTGTATTTTGATTACTAAAAACCAGTACGGGGAGCTGGAAAACATAATGAAAGAACTCGGCAGAAAAAATCATGGAAGCATTTATCTGGCTACTTTGTATCCGGAGATGAGCCTGAAAATAAAAAGTAATCAAAATATGGCAGTTTTTAACTGGGAGGTGAGGAGATGAAAGAAGACAGGGTTTTAAAAATATATGGTTTTCTTCACCTGTGGCTGTTTACTGTAGGAATCCTTCTTGTTTTACTGGACGTGGGAGGGCTTTTGGACAGAGAGTCGGCAGGAAAATTGCTTTTTCTGTTTCTTCCTCTTCTGGTTTTTCGGGAAGTGTCTGTAAGAGGAAAGAAAATCTGGAGCTATCTGGGCGTGGCTGTGTTATTCGGCTGTGCATTCTGGTTTCTGGGAAGAAACAGAGGAGAAAGTATGTGTCTTCTTCTGGGAATCTGCTTTTTTATCTTTTTATTTTTTTATGAAAGAGTCAGCGGGAATCGGGAAGGCTTTTTTCGGCCTTCTTATGGCTGTATCGCAGCTTTTGTCCTGGAATATGTTTTTTGCTTAGTATGCGGATCAGAAAAAGTGAGCGGTATTTTTCTGATTCTTACAGGATGCTACTGGCTGCTGGCTTTGTGGGGGAAAAACCGGGAGCGTTTTCTGAAATACTGTGAAGACTATGAAAATTTGTATCGATTTCCGAGGCAAAGGATTGCATATGGAAACCGGTTGATGCTGATATTTCTCACAGGGCTTACGGTAGGCTGTATGTTCTTCCTTCCTTTCCTTGGAATCGACAGATGCGTTTGGGCGGTATTGAATCTTTTGAGAAGGATTTTAGCAATGCTTTTGTCGGGCAGCAGAGAAGCTGAAGCTCCAGAGCGATTATTCCCGGAAGATATGGGATTTCAGCCGATGATGCTGGAGCCTGCTCAGAAAGCATCTCCGTTACTGGAAGCGATTTGGAAAATCCTGGAGAGAATATGCACAGTGGCGGTTGCGGCGGCGGCTATAGCAGGCTGCTGTGCTTTTCTTTATTGGATTTATAAAAAATACAACAATCAAACTGCAGAGAATGGAGATATTCTGGAAAAGCTGGATAAATCCGGAAAAGAAAAGAGAGAATCTTTAAAACTTCAAAATAGATTTAGAAGATCGTTTTTTTCGGGATGGAGCCCTAATTCCAGAATCAGAAAATATTACAGACAAAAAATCTGCAGAAACGGGAAGCCTGCAGAGACCAATACTCCCTGGGAAATGGAGGAACAGGCAGGGATGACGGCAGGAAAAGACAGAGAAGAGTTTCATAAGCTGTATGAACAGGCAAGATATGGAAATGTGCCCTGCACCCAGGAAGATGCCAGGCGCATGAAGGGATTGGAGAGGGTAGACTTTTTATGAAAAATAGTGTAGAATGGCACATAGCGAAAAAAAGAGGTAATATATATGGAAACAGGAATCCCGGTGAAGCTGGAGGTCTTTGAGGGGCCTCTGGATCTGCTTCTCCATCTGATCGAAAAAAACAAAGTGAATATTTATGATATCCCTATAGCGGAGATCACAGACCAGTATATGGAATACATTCATCAGATGCAGAGGGAAGATCTGAACATTATGAGCGAGTTTATGGTCATGGCGGCTACCCTGATTTCCATAAAGTGCCGGATGCTCCTGCCTAAAGAGGTCAATGAAGAAGGTGAGGAAGAGGATCCAAGAGAAGAACTGGTCCGCCAGCTTCTGGAATATAAGATGTATAAATATATGTCATATGAGCTTCGGGACCGTATGGCGGCGGCGGCCAGGAATGTATATAAAGGCCCTACGATCCCTAAGGAAGTCCTTTCCTACAAAGAACCGGTAGATGCGGGAGAACTCCTGGAAGGTCTTACTCTGGCAAAGCTGAATGACATTTTTCAGAGTGTGATCCGCAGACAGGAGGATAAGGTGGACCCTATCCGGAGCAAATTCGGGAAGATTGAAAAGGAAGAGGTGAGTATGCCTGACAAGATGGAAGAGGTTGAGGCCTACGCCAGAAATCATAAAAGTTTTGGCTTTCGGGATCTTCTTTCAAAGCAGCCCAGCAAAGTTCAGGTGATCGTTACTTTCCTTTCCATTCTGGAACTGATGAAAATGGGGAAAATCCATATCAGTCAGAAGGAAATTTTTGGAGAAATTTACATTGAAAGCTGTATGAAAGGATAGAATAAATGGAACTGAAGAAGATGGAGGGAGCCATAGAGGCTATACTCTTTGCCATGGGTGAGGCAGTATCCGTAAAAGATATTGCAAAAACCATCGGCCATGATACCGAGACCACCAGAAAGATCATTCGGAATATGATGCTGAAATATCAGACGGAGGATCGGGGGATTAAGATCATTGAGTTGGAAGACTCTTTCCAGATGTGTACAAAAGAGGAATATTACGATTATCTGGTGGCCATGGCTCTGCAGCCAAAGAAAGCGGTCCTTTCCGACGTCATGCTGGAAACCCTGTCGATCATTGCCTATAAGCAGCCAGTGACCAAGCTGGAGATCGAAAAAATCCGGGGAGTCAAAAGCGACCATGCGGTAAATAAGCTTATCGAGTACGGGCTGGTGCGGGAAGTAGGACGTCTGGATGCTCCGGGAAGGCCTATTTTATTTGGAACTACAGAAGAGTTTTTAAGAAACTTCGGGGTGCAGGGGCTGGACGACCTGCCGGAGATCGACCCGGTACAAATAGAAGATTTTAAGGCGGAAGCAGAAGAAGAGATCCAACTCCAGCTTGACGTATAGGAAGATACTGCAGACAGGCAGAGAACTGTTTGTGGTATCTTTTTTTGTGCCTGTTCATACCTTACTAAATAAGGGCGTTAAGGTTTGCTCTATGTCAGGTGAGAGGAGTGACAGGTATGAAAAAAACGGTAAGATCATGGATCATGGTGATCCTGGTCTGTCTGGAGATCTTTTGCCTCCCGGTCCGGATACAGGCAGAGGAGGAAATACGGGAACCGGACAGCCTTTATGCGCTGTCAGCAGTACTGATGGACGGAGATTCCGGAAGAGTACTTTTTGAAAAAAACGGAGAGGAACAGCGGCCTATGGCCAGCACTACGAAGATCATGACCTGTATCCTGGTTCTGGAATCCGGCAGGCAGGAGGAAACTGCCCGGACTTCTGCCTACGCTGCTTCTATGCCGGAGGTCCATATGGGAGCTAAAGAGGGAGAAAGTTATAAAGTCCGGGATCTTCTTTACGGACTGATGCTGGAAAGCTATAATGATGCGGCGGTGATCCTGGCAGAACATGTGGGGGGCAGCACTCAGGCCTTCGCTGAAATGATGAATGAGAAAGCCCGGGAGATCGGTTGTGAAAATACCTGGTTTATCACTCCGAATGGACTGGACTCCCAGGAAGAGACCCCGGAGGGCATGAGAATCCATTCTACTACCGCGGAGGATCTGGCCAGGATCCTCAGATACTGTATCCGGGATTCTGCCAACAGGGAAGAATTTCTGGAGATCACTAGGACGCCTTCTTATACCTTTACGGATACTGCCGGGACAAAAATGATTTCCTGTACCAACCATAACGCTTTCCTTAGTATGATGGAAGGGGCTCTCACAGGGAAAACCGGCTTTACCGCCGATGCAGGATACTGCTATGTGGGAGCGCTGGAAAGAGAGGGAAAGACCCTGATCGTAGCCCTTCTCGGCTGCGGATGGCCTAATAACAAAAATTATAAGTGGGCAGACGCCAGAAAACTTATGGAATACGGGCTGGAATATTATACCTGGCAGAGCTTTGCCCAGACAGAAATCCCCGAGATTCCTCGGTCTTTGCCGGTTGAAAACGGCCAGTCGCAGGTGTTGGGACTGCCGGCTCAGACGGCGCTGTCATTGGAGAAAATTTCACAGGAAGAAGGTATGCTTCTGCGCAGCGATGAAAAAATGGAAGCGGTTCCTCAGATACAGGAAAAACTGGAAGCGCCGGTACAAGAGGGAGAGAAGGCAGGAGAAATCCTGTATCAGGTTCATGGGAAAACCTGGAAGAGCAGAGAGATTTATACAGTCAAAGCAGTGGAGAAGATAGATTTTCCCTGGTGTTTGGAAGAGACTTTAAAGAGACTGGCGTTTGCATCCCAGCCGTGATAAAATGGCAGTAAATACAAGAAATGGGAGGAATAGACTTATGAATGCAGCAATGGAAAACATTCTTACAAGAAGAAGTGTAAGGGCCTTTGAGGAAAAAGAAATTCCCAGAGAAGAACTGGAACAGATCGCAAAAGCGGCGATCTATGCTCCCAGCGGACAGAATAAACAGACCTGGAAGATCACCGTGGTCACAGACCGGGATAAAATCCAGACTCTGGCGAAAGCCGTAGGGAAAGCGCTGGGAAGAGAAGACTATGATATGTACAGTCCCCAGGTTCTGGTGATACCATCTAATGAGAGAAATAACCATCATTCCCAGGACGATAATGCCTGCGCTATGGAAAATATTATGCTGGCAGCCCATTCCTTTGGAATCGGTTCTGTGTGGATTAATCAGGTACGGGACGTCTGCGACACACCGGATGTACGAAGTATTCTCAAGGAGTGGGAGATCCCGGACAGCCATGTGATCTTTGGGATCGCCGCTTTAGGATATGCAAAGGGACCTGTAAACAAGAACCCGGAAAAAACAGGTCCTGTACATTTTGTAGACTGAGGACATAGAAGATATGAAACCGATCATCATGAACTTTTCCGGGATTTACCGGGAAGAAGATTTTTTAGAGGACCGGGAAGCTTTGTGGCTGGATTTTCAGGAGCTTCAGGGAGTGAACTGTTATTGCACTCCGGAATCAGAGAAAGAGATCAAGGACCGGATCTGTGATCATCCTGTTCAGGGAATCCATTTTCTGGACTCGGGAAATTATCATTATCTGTCCAAATTCTGGCTGGAAAAGATCCGGGAGCCTTTTTCTCTTCTGGTCTTTGATAATCATACGGATATGCAGGAGGCAGCATTTTTCGGGCTGCTTTCCTGCGGAAGCTGGGCTGGGGAGGTGCTGGATACCCATGAATTTCTTTCTCATATCTGTGTTGCAGGCCCCAGTTTAAAAGATTTTCAGGAATATAAAGGACAGGCCGGGGCAAAGCTGTCCAGGATCTGCCGGGAAGAACTGCCTGACAGAGGTGAAGAGCTCCTTGGAAAGTTCCTGGAAACAGATCCGGACCTGCCCCTGTATATTTCCATAGACAAAGATGTACTGAGAAAAGAAGACGCCAGGACTAACTGGGATCAGGGAGAACTGGCTCTGGAACAGCTTTTGAAATGGCTGGAGCTGGTTTTTGAGAAAAGAAAGGTGATTGGCGCCGATATCTGCGGAGAAAATCCTCCTGATACGGCTTGCCCTGTATCAGGAGAAGATCTCCAGATCAACAGCCGGACGAACAGAGAATTGTTAAAATTTCTAAAAAAACATATGGAAAATAAAGTTATACTTGACTAATTTAATCCAGATTCGTTATAATTTTAACATAGATTTTTTTACATAGGAGGAACAAAAAATGAACAAGTGTTATGGATGCAATACCTGTGCCAGCGCGGACAAGCCTTTGGAGGGATTTATCCGCAGCCTTCCCATGGAAACTTCCCACCACAGAGTAGAAGGACAGAGCACCAAGTGCGGCTTCGGTCTTCAGGGCGTATGCTGCCGTCTCTGTGCCAACGGTCCCTGCCGGATCACACCGAAGGCGCCAAGAGGGATCTGCGGGGCTACAGCAGACGTTATCGTTGCCAGAAACTTTCTGCGGGCAGTTGCCAGCGGTTCCGGCTGCTATATCCACATTGTGGAGAACACAGCCCTGAATGTAAAGAAAACTGCTGAGATCAAAGGAGAGATCAAGGGAGAAAAATCTCTGGCAAAACTGGCGGAGATCTTCGGCGTACAGGGAACAGACAAATGGGATACTGCAAAGCAGGTAGCTCAGATGGTCCTGGACGATCTGTACAAACCGGAATATGAAAAAATGGAACTGGTAGAAAAAATGGCTTACGGTCCAAGATTTAAAAGATGGCAGGAGCTGAACATCCTCCCGGGAGGAGCTAAAAGTGAAGTGTTCCACGGCGTTGTGAAATGTTCCACAAACCTGAACTCTGATCCTGTAGATATGTATACAGACTGTCTGAAACTGGGTATCTCCACAGGTATTTACGGACTGACACTGACAAACCTGTTAAATGACGTCCTTTTAGGAGAACCGGAACTTCGTATGGCGCCGGTAGGTCTCCGTGTGATCGATCCCGATTATATCAACATTATGATCACCGGACACCAGCACACGATTTTTGTAGACCTGCAGGAAAGACTGACTTCCAAAGAAGCAGTTGCAAAGGCTCAGGCAGCAGGAGCCAAGGGCTTTAAGCTGGTAGGCTGCACCTGCGTAGGTCAGGATCTTCAGCTTCGCGGCGCTCATTATACAGAGGTGTTCGACGGCCATGCAGGAAATAACTACACCAGTGAAGCTGTCCTTGCCACAGGCGGTATCGACGCAGTGCTTTCTGAGTTTAACTGTACTCTTCCTGGTATCGAGCCCATCTGCGATGAGCTGATGATCAAACAGATCTGTCTGGATGATGTAGCTAAGAAAGCCAATGCAGAGCTGAAGCCTTTCAAGTTTGAAGAAAGAGAAAAACAGAGCGAAGAGATCATTGATGAGATCGTAGAGGCTTACAAGGCAAGAAGAGGTAAAGTAACCATGAACCTTCTGCCGGAACATGGAAACGATCATACCCTTACAGGTGTATCTGAAGGCTCTTTAAAAGAGTTCCTTGGCGGAAACTGGAAACCTCTTATTGACCTGATCGTATCCGGAGATATCAAAGGCGTTGCCGGGGTGGTAGGATGTTCCAACCTGACAGCAGGAGGCCATGACGTGCTGACGGTAGACCTGGTGAAAGAATTGATCTCCAGAGACATTATCGTTCTCACAGCAGGATGTTCTTCAGGCGGGATCGAGAACTGCGGCCTGATGACACCGGAAGCTGCAAAACTGGCAGGACCAAAACTCCGCGCAGTCTGCGAAAAACTGAATATTCCTCCGGTACTGAACTTCGGCCCATGTCTGGCCATCGGACGTCTGGAGATCGTTGCCACAGAGCTGGCAGAAGCTCTGGGAATTGATATCCCACAGCTTCCTCTGGTGCTTTCCGCTGCTCAGTGGCTGGAAGAACAGGCTCTGGCAGACGGCTGTTTCGGCCTTGCCCTGGGACTGCCTCTCCATTTAGGACTGCCTCCATTTGTTACAGGAAGCGATCTGGCAGTGAAACTTCTCACTGAGGATATGAAGAATCTTACCGGCGGCCAGGTGATCATCAATCCTGACGCAAAGGCAAGCGCAGATATCCTGGAAAAGATCATTGAGGAAAAACGTGCAGGTTTAAATATTTAAGAGACAGGAGCCCAAGATGAAAAGAATAATGATAGACGCCTCAAAATGCGACGGCTGCAAAAGCTGTTCCGTGGCATGTATGCAGGCCCACAGAAAAGATGAAGGCGATGTCTACACCCTGGATCTTACGGATATCGCCAATGAGACCAGGAATTTTATTTACAAAAATCCTGATGGAAGCTACACTCCCATATTCTGCCGCCACTGCGACCAGCCGGAATGTGTGATGTCCTGTATGAGCGGGGCCCTTTCCAAAGATCCGGAAACCGGCCATGTCCAGTATGATGAAAAGAAATGCGGTTCCTGCTTTATGTGTGTGATGAACTGTCCTTATGGCGTACTGAAGCCTGACGACAGCACCCGCAGTAAAGTGATCAAATGCGATTTCTGTATCGGTAAAGGCGAAGATCCCAGCTGCGTAAAGGCATGTCCAAAACAGGCTATCTGGGTAGAGGAGGTGTAGAGATGGAATATGTGATCTTAGGAGCAGGAGCTGCAGGCATTACTGCGGCAAAGACGATCCGGAAAGCTGACAGTGAAGGAAAGATTACGGTGATCTCTACAGACACTCAGGTACACTCCAGATGTATGCTGCATAAATATCTGAGCCATGAAAGAGACGCAGAAGGAATCAGCTTTATCGATCCGGACTTTTTTGAGAAAAACCAGATCACCTGGCTTCCGGGAAAAACAGTAAACCGTCTGGATACCCAGGGGAAGAAGGTTTATACAGACCAGGGAGATGAGATAAGCTATGACCGGCTTCTCATCGCTACCGGAGCTGAAAGCTTTATCCCTCCGGTGGGAAATTTAAGAGAGGCGGAAAATGTTTTTGGACTCCGCCATTTGAGAGACGCTCAGGCCATTGATGCGCTGGCGAAAGATGCGGAAAATATTGTGATCATCGGTTCCGGACTGGTAGGTCTGGACGCCGCCTACGGTCTGATGGAGACAGGAAAGAAGGTCTCCATCGTAGAGATGGCGGACCAGATCCTGCCGGTACAGCTGGACAAGACGGCGGCTTCTGAATATCAGAAACGGTTTGAAAAGGCAGGCGCTGTCTTCTATCTGGGAAGAAAAGCTGCTGATACAATTATGGGAGAGGACAAGATCATCCGGGAGATCATTCTGGACAACGGAGAAAAACTCCCCTGCGACTTGATCATTGTGGCTGCCGGAGTCCGTTCCGCAGTTGCAGGAATGGAGGGAGAAGGAATCGTCATTGACCGTGGAATCAAGGTAGACGATTATCTTCAGACAGGAGCGGAAGGCATATATGCAGCGGGAGACGTTACCGGACTTTCCGGTATCTGGCCGAACGCTCAGAAACAGGGAGAGACTGCGGCCCTGAATATGTGCGGCTCCCATGTGGAATATACAGACCGGTATGCCATGAAGAATACCATTAATTTCTTTGGCCTGGTTTCCATGTGCGTGGGGCTGATCATTCCCCAGGAGGGAGATGTAGTCATTGCCAGAGAGGATTCCAGAAATTATAAACGGGTGATTCTCAGAGATGGCAAAGTAGTCGGCATACTTCTTCAGGGAGATATTTCCCATGGCGGTATCTGGCAGTATCTGATCAAGAACCAGATTGACCTGGCCGGTATCAAAAAGGATATTTTCGACCTGAACTTCGGGGATTTCTACGGTATCAAGGACAATGGAGAATACCAGTGGAGAATGAAGGCTATAAGCAGGTAAGCTGATCACTGCGTCGTTGCAAGTTGTTAAAGTACCCTTGACAAAGCTGGGAAGATTTCTGTATACTGGTCTTCGTAAATGAGAAAAGCGAAGAAGGGAACAAGTAGTATGCAGAGAGACCTACAGAAAGGAGCCGGCAGATGAGAGGCCCGGGAGAACTGCAGTACGAATACATCCCGGAGCTTCACACCGAAAAGCAATGAGTAGGCTGTGACGTTTTGGTGTACGTTACAACACTTTGAGTATCGCGTAAGCTGTACTTGCAGAGGCAGGCAGTGTGAGCTGTCTGTGAATAAAGGTGGTAACACGGGAATATATAAGCTCTCGTCCTTTTGTAACAGGAAGGACGGGGGCTTTTTATCATTTAAACAAGTAAAAAGAAAAGGAGAATTTAAGATGGGAATTTATGAGGAATTGCAGGCCAGAGGGCTGATCGCCCAGGTGACGGATGAGGAGGAGATCCGGGAATTGGTCAATAACGGGAAGGCTACTTTTTATATCGGGTTTGACCCGACGGCGGACAGCCTTCATGTGGGACATTTTATGGCGCTGTGTCTGATGAAGCGTCTTCAGATGGCTGGAAATAAACCTATCGCTCTGATCGGTGGAGGCACCGGTTATATCGGGGATCCTTCCGGCAGATCGGATATGCGTTCCATGATGACGGCAGAGACGATCCAGCACAACTGTGACTGCTTTAAGAAGCAGATGGAGAGATTTATTGATTTCTCCGATGGAAAAGCCCTTATGGTAAATAATGCGGAGTGGCTGTTAGACCTGAATTATATTGACTTTTTAAGAGAGGTAGGACCTCATTTTTCTGTAAACCGTATGCTTACTGCAGAGTGCTATAAGCAGCGTATGGAGAAAGGCCTGAGCTTCCTGGAGTTTAACTACATGATCATGCAGAGCTACGATTTCTACATGCTGTACCAGAAATACGGCTGCAACATGCAGTTCGGCGGAGACGACCAGTGGAGTAATATGCTGGGAGGTACAGAACTGATCCGGAGAAAGCTGGGCAAAAACGCCTGTGCCATGACTATCACCCTTCTTCTGAATTCTGAAGGCAAAAAGATGGGCAAGACTCAGTCCGGCGCCGTATGGCTGGATCCGAATAAGACTTCACCCTTTGACTTCTACCAGTACTGGAGAAATGTGGCAGATGCCGATGTACTGAAATGTATCCGTATGCTCACCTTCCTTCCTCTGGAACAGATTGATGAGATGGATAAATGGGAAGGCAGCCAGTTAAATAAGGCAAAAGAGATCCTGGCCTATGAGCTTACAGAACTGGTTCACGGAACTGAAGAAGCCCAGAAGGCCCAGGAAGCGGCAAAGGCTCTGTTTACCAGCGGAAATGCTGCAAATATGCCTTCTGCCCAGATTGAAGAGTCCGAGCTTGTCGATGGAAATATCGATCTGATCTCTCTTCTCCACAAAAGCGGACTGGCAGGTTCCCGTTCAGAGGCCAGAAGAGCCATTGAACAGGGGGGCGTAGCTATTGACGGAGAAAAGATCACAGATATCAAACATCTGGTTCCTGGAGAAAAACTCCAGGGAGAGGGTATTGTCCTGAAAAAAGGAAAGAAAAACTTCCGGAAGATCACATTAAAATAATAAGCACTGTTTCAGGAAAACGCAGGAGTGCAGGCATTAGCCGTACACCTATAAGGAATATGGTATCTTGCAGGACAGCATGGCAAATTGCTATGCTGTCCTGCTTTTTATTTTATTGGCTTTAGCCAGTTGAGTGTGACGGAGTTTTTCGTGTTCCGAAAAATGGAGTCACACGAAACAAGAAACCACCTGCTATGCGGGTGGTGTAGTAAGTGCTTATAGCACAATCACCTTTCCTTGTTATAATAGAGGTGTCCAAGCCACTATTAAAGAGAAAGGAAAGGTGATTTAAATGGCCAATAAGCCCAATGATATGGCACATACCAAGTGGATGTGCAAATACCACATCGGTGCGACCTGAAGGTCGTTGTTTGAAATGCGTTTTAACGCTATCATATCCATTCGTGATATCCCTACCACGAAATGCCCGGTAAGTGATGAAAGGTGTGAAGCAGTGGGACAAAGCGGGTAAGCGGTATCCACATCCGCCCAACTGCCAGGGATGGATGCACAAGGTTAACATAAGTGAATCATTGTAAGGATCGTGATACTTGAAATGGTGAAAGTGGATGATACGCCATACCAAAAGGTAAGAGGGCGGGGATATGGCGGTCTCGATGTGCGCTGTATCGAATGGACAGAGCACCTCCGGTCTAAAGATGGAACCTAAATGCATCGCAACAGTTCAAACAACGGAACAGGGAAATCCTCTTACGCTCCCATCGGGTAGGTCAATCGTAAGAAAGATACAATGCGCAGGAGGGAAGGATGCTAGAAGAAGCGAATGTTTCAGTGTAATGCTGAAAATAGGGATTCAAGATTTGTCCCGTCCGAAAGGAAGCTGACGTCTAGCGCGTATCTAATCACAGGAGAGACATGGAATCTATGAATGCACAAAGTTCAATGGCGCATAATGCGAGGACAATGCAGACGAAAAGGATAAAGTGGAAAAATATCAACTGGACAATAGCGGAATCCTACGTTAATAGACTACAGGTAAGGATTGTGAAGGCTGTACAGAAAGACAAATGGAGACTGGTTAAACGTCTCCAAAAGCTGATTACAAATTCTTTTTATGCAAAAGCGATTGCTGTAAAACGAGTGATAACAAATAAAGGGAAACACACACCTGGAATAGACAAAGTGGTGTGGGCGACCGACGAAGATAAGAGCAAAGCGATAGAGAAGTTGAACACATTGAAATATCATGCACAACCGTTAAGAAGAGTCTACATTGAAAAATACGGGAAAAAAGAAAAACGCCCGCTTGGAATCCCAACGATGCAGGATCGGGCTATGCAGGGACTGATGTTGCTTGCACTCGAGCCAGTCGCAGAGACAACAGCGGACAGAGTATCCTTTGGCTTTCGGAAAAAACGGAGTGCGCAAGACGCCATGGAATATATTTTTAAGCTATTAGCAAGGAAAACATCACCGCAATGGATTCTGGAAGGAGATATAAAAGGGTGTTTTGACCATATCAGTCATGAATGGATGTTAGAAAATATACCTACAGACAGAAGAGTCATGAGACAGTTCCTAAAATGCGGATATGTTGATAGAAGGATGCTGTTCCCAACAGAGGAAGGCAGCCCACAGGGAGGGCTCATCAGTCCAACTTATGCAAATCTGACGTTGGACGGAATAGAGGGACTTCTTCTTAAGAAATACAGCGCAAGCAGCACAGGATATATACATCCGAATTACAATAAGGAAAAAGTGCATCTATGCCGATATGCAGATGACTTTATCGTGACAGCTAAGAATAAAGAAACACTCTTGGAAATACAGCAGATGATTGAAAAATTCATGGAAGAAAGAGGACTGAAACTGTCGGAGGAAAAGACTGTCATCACAAACATCAATGACGGTTTTGACTTCCTAGGATGGAACTTTAGGAAATTTAAAGAGAAATTACTAATCCAGCCATCAAGAAAATCGAAACAGAAAGTTACAAAAAGTCTCAGCAGAACGATCAAATACTACCATGAAGCCAGTCAGGAATTATTGATAATAAAGCTCAATCAAATAACAAGAGGATGGGCGGAGTATCATCATTGTGTCTGCGCAAAGAAAACCTATGCACTCATTGACCACAGGCTGTGGGAAATGTTGTGGAAATGGGCAAAGAGAAGGCATCCCCGAAAAGGAAGGAAATGGATTAAGAACAGATACTGGCATCCTAAGGGAAATCGTGAGTGGTCATTCAGAACGGATAGAGCAATCCTATACCAGATGATGGACATGCCGATAGTCAGAATCCGGTCACTAGACCTAAAAAAGAATCCATTCCTTGACAGTGATTACTTTGAGCGCAGGAGAAAGCAACACAAAAAGGATAAAGAAACAGCTTATTTCTCAAGTACAGCTGCGCTTAGTGGATACTATGCGTTATAGATGCGTGAGCGGAATGCGGTGAAAGCCGCACGTTCCGTTCTTAGGGGAGGAATGGGTAGTAATGCCTATTCCTTACCCGACTCTTCACACCCAAGTATAGACGAAAAGCAATTTATAATCAATATAAAGTTAGTATACGAGATATATATTAAAACAATTATGTGCTTATAAGGGTGTGGAGATTATAGAAGGACACTTAATGCCAGACCATATTCACATGCTGGTAAGTATACCGCCAAAATATAGTGTTTCTCAGTTTATGGGATATCTGAAAGGGAAAAGCGCACTAATGATATTCGATAAACACGCAAATCTAAAATACAAATATGGAAACCGACATTTCTGGGCAGAAGGATACTATGTAAGTACAGTAGGATTAAATGAGGCAACCATAAAGAAATATATACAAGAACAGGAAAGACACGATATCATGGTGGACAAACTAAGTGTAAAAGAATATGAGGACCCCTTTAAGGGGTAGCCGGTAGTACGAACGCCCTTTGAAGGGCAGCGACGAGTCAAGGGCAATAGTGGCTTGAACAAAGTGAAAGCCAGCGTCTTTAGGCGCTGGCCGGTAACAGAGGCTTATAGCCTCAGAGCAAACCACCCGTTAGACGGGTGGTGTTGATTTTTTCGGATCACGAGATTCGGATGGAAAACCGGAGCTGTGTTCTGAGGAGATGATGGAAGTTTAAGCTCAGTAAAAGAGACTGCCCTCTGAGTGACAGGCGCAGTTCTTGTTCCGGTTGGACAGCTGTCGGTAATGATGGATCCCGGGAATTCTCAAAGATTCCCTGAGCAGGATCCTCTGCCAGTAGAAGAACTGTTTTTCTGAGATCCCATTTGCCCTGCACCAGGCAGTTTTAGTTATTCCGCTGTTTATGCATTCATTCATGATTTTGGCCCAGTGCTCTGCACGGACCTGATGTGTGATCTTATCCATAGG